>DAHWQF010000211.1:4962-6269 GCA_027334785.1 Acidimicrobiaceae bacterium | reverse complement strand
CGAGCCCAAAGCGCTGGCTAGGGCCACGCCAGGCAACACCCGCCCAGCTGCGACCGCAGTTCGCGGGTCTACCAGCAAGGAATCTTTGTAGCCGACGAGAACGCGCGCCGACGCCCAACAAAGCCTGGCTCGCCCAAGAAGGCCTGGCTCTCGGTCCCAACGGGGCGGACGTCCCCTAAGCCGCGCTAGGGCGCCGTGGGCGGGCTGACCGGAGCGACGTCGCTCCCGCAGTACTTGCACTTGGTGGCGCCAAGAGGGAGGTCGTCCGACAAGCACGCCGGGCAGGTCTTCACCGGCGCCGGGGGGCCAAACACGGTCTGGCCGCGCCGCCTCGACATGTACCTGTAGGGGACGACAATCGCAAAGTAGATGACGGCCATGAAAATGATGAAGTAGATGATGGCCGAGATGAACGACCCGAAGTCCATGAACGTCTTGGTGTTGCCGGTCTGCCCAAGCTGAACGCCGAGCCCCACCGAACTCGAGCCTTGGGCGCGGTTGAGCAGTGGGTCGATGATATAGGTCGTGAACGCCATGATCAGCCCGCTGAAAGCCAAAGCCATCACCAAGCCGACGGCCATCACGATGACGTTGCCCTGCATGAGGAAGTTCCTGAAACCCTTGAGCATGGCCTTTTTCCCTTCTTGCTTGTGGCCCATTTAGGGCACGCTAATGCCACTTTTGGCTATAAACACATTTATAGCAGAGCGGCTACCGCGACGCGCGCGTTTTGGGGCTTTGCCTAAGCGAGCCAGGACCGCTCGAAATGAAGGGCACCCGCAGGGGCCTTGGCCACCGGGACCTGTCCCCATCGCGCGAAGCTCATGGACTGAACGACGCCCTCGTAGTCCTGCACCGCCTGCACGGGGAGTGGTGCCCCGACCGCCCTCATGTACACCGTCTGTGTACCCCGTGCACCAAAGGCCATGGTGGTCCCCGACACCCCGACAACCGCCCGGCCGGCCAGCTTCCTCTCCGGCAGGACCGCGAGCTCGCCCACCAAGTTGAGCTGCTGTGTGGCCGAGGTTACGGTCAGCCCGGCGGCGAGCTTCTCGAATATCGCTTGGTCGGAGGCAGGAACCACGAACCACTTGCCCGCCTCGTCTAAGGCGGCGGACAACTTGAAGCCGACGAGGTGCTGAAGGGCGCCGGCATTGGCCAGGACGTAGGCTTGACGCCCGACCAGGACGAGGCTGAGCGAAAGACGCGTCGCGCCGCGGTAGTACCCGGTGACCGTCTGGGTGCCGTCGACCCGCCCGGCGTGGGCGACCTCGGTTACCTGAAGGCCGTTGCCGCGCATGGTCGCC
>DAHWQF010000211.1:0-4699 GCA_027334785.1 Acidimicrobiaceae bacterium | reverse complement strand
CAAGGCCCAGTGTAGCTAAGCCAGCTCCACGTCTCCTGGGTGCCGATGGGGCATAGCCTGCGCCGGCACCCGCCCCAGCCGGCCAGCTTGGTAATCGGCCAGCGCCTCCATGATCTCCTCCCTGGTGTTCATCACGAAAGGCCCGTAGTGGACGACCGGCTCTCGGATCGGGCGCCCTCCGAGCAGGAGCAGCTCCGCGTTGGGGCTGGGCGAGCCCTGCTCGAGGGCGGCCCCGAACTCGACCACGTCCCCCGGGCCAAAGACGACCAGTTGGCCCGTGTGCGCCGGCCGCAGCTCCTCCCCGGCGGTGGCATCACCCGCCAACACGTAGGCGAGGGCATTGAAATCGGCCCTCCAAGGGAGCCGCACGCGTGCCCCCGGAAAGACCGTGGCATGTGCCATCGTGATCGGCGTGTAGGTCACGCCGGGGCCGCGGTGACCGTCCAGTTCGCCTGCGATCACCCGGAGGAGGGCCCCGCCGTCGGGGCTAGACAGGAGCGCCGCCTCCTTGCCTCGGATGTCCTGGTAGCGCGGCGGCGCCCACTTGTTGGAGCGGGGCAGGTTGACCCACAGCTGGATGCCGTGGAAAAGACCGCCCGAAACGACGAGGGCTTCAGGCGGCGCCTCTATGTGGAGTATGCCGGCGCCAGCGGTCATCCACTGAGTGTCACCGTCGGTTATGCGGCCGCCGCCCCCGTTGGAATCCTGGTGCTCGAAGGTGCCGTCGATCATGTAGGTGACGGTCTCGAAACCTCTGTGGGGGTGCCACGGGGTCCCCTTGGGCTCCCCCGGCGCGTAGTCCACCTCCCCCATCTGGTCCATATGCACGAACGGGTCGAGGTCGGAGAGCGCCACGCCGGCAAAGGCCCGACGCACGGGGAAGCCCTCACCCTCGAGGCCTTTGGGGGCGGTCGTCACCGAACGCACGGGCCGCGACCGCCTGTCAGGCGCGGGGGACCCGATCCGAGGCAGCACGAGGATATCTTGGACAGTTACAGCAGGCATGCGTGGTGGAACGTACCCGGTGCACCCGCTATTCCCGCACGACTTCGGCGCACCTTCACCAGCAATGCCCTCGCCTGCACCTCGACCGACAGCGAGCGCGCCGGCGACAGGAGGTCCCCGTCCAACTGGCGCGGTAGCTCCTCCTCCGCTTCTACCTCTAGCTTGGCCGCACGGAAATGTTCGAAGTGGTCTCGGGCCTCGACGCCCGTAACCGCCAGCCTCGCGATTCGCAGCCAACCTGAAACGCCCTCCGGCTCAAGGACACCTACGTCGAGGAGGCCATCGTCCAGTGCCGCCCCTGACAGGATAGTGAAACCCCCAGGCAGGGTGCCGACGTTGCCGGCCACCACCGCATGTGCCCGGCGCGTGAAGGGTTGGCCACCGTCGAGGCGCAGCGTCATCTCGTGCCCCGGTCCAGCTAGGTAGGCGAGCCCCGTGGCCGCATAAGCGAGCCACCCGAGGTGCTGCTTGAAGAACCGGGGAGTCGATGCCACGATTGCGGCGTCGATCCCGATACCGGCCATGGCCACGAAGGGCTGGCCATCCGCGAAGGCGACGTCGACCAAGCGCTCGTCGCCCTCGAAGCCGATTCGCAGCGCTCGTTCGAGATCCACGGGCAGGTCGAGGGCCCTGGAAAACAAGTTGGCGGTGCCGCGGGGGACTATGGACAACGGCACGCCACTCCTGGCCAGGTCGTGCGCGCAAGCCCGCACGGTGCCGTCCCCTCCGACCGCGAACACCAACCTTTCCCCCTCTTCTTCCGCATATAAGGACAGGTCGTGGTGCAGTTCTGCGCTCCGCTCGCCCTCCTCGGTCACGAGCAACTCGGCAGCCCACCCATACGCCTCGGACGCTTCGCGGCAGTGCCTCTCGAGGACATGGAGATGGCGGATACCGGCCGGGCTTATGACAAAGAGCGCTCGCCTCAAAAACGCCTCCTAGTACCAACGACAAGCAACCCTGGCCCGGTTGCGACCACGTCTCTTCGGGACAAGGACCGCTCTCAGCGACGCAGCCGCGTGAAGTCCCCTGACGCAAGCACTACCCAGGAGGTTAGAGGGGGTGAACACCCGGGTGCCAGAAGGCACGTGAACCTGAGACTGAGTCTCAGTGTAACATCGAGGCATGCGCTTACGCCGTTCAGTTGCCCCTTGGTTGATGGGCCCCGCCTTGGCATCAAGCCTCGCCCTCGGTGCTCCACCCGCCGTGGCTGCCAGCGCACGTCCCAGCACTGTGCAGGCTGTAGCGGCCGAGAACGAGTACGGAGACGTTGTCTCCCAGGTTGGCGGGCGCTACGTACGGGTCGAGGCGGTCATGAGCAACCCGAACACCGACCCTCATGAGTTCGAGGCCAACGCTAGTGTCGCCGCCGAAGTGGCCCGGGCGCAACTGATAGTGCAAAACGGCATGGGCTATGACACCTTCATGAGCAAGATCGAGGCTGCCGACAAGCGGCGGGGAGCCCGAGTGATCGTGGCCCAGCACCTGCTCGGGATGAAAGCGAGCGGGTTTGACCCCCACCTCTGGTACGACCCGAGGACCATGCCGTTGGTCGCAAAGGCCGTGGCTACCGACCTCGCCAAGCTCGTACCATCACATGCCTCGTACTTCCGGGGCAACGAGCAGCGCTTCGAGCGTTCCCTGCGACCCTGGCTCGACGCGATCGCCCGCTTCAGGTCCTCCTATAAGCGAGCGCCGGTGGCCGTGACCGAGCCGGTGGCCGACTATATGTTGCAAGCGGCTGGGGCCGACATAAAGACCCCCAAGTCTCTGCAATCTGCCATCATGAACGGCACCGACCCCTCTCCACAGGACGTTTCGACCGAGGAGACGTTGTTGCGGCGGCACCAGGTAAAGGCGTTCGTGTACAACCGTCAGGTCACCAACAGCCTGACGGCCACCTTCTTGGCTATTGCCAAAAAGGCCCACGTGCCCGTGGTCGCGGTTTACGAAACCATGCCGACGCCAGGCTACGACTACCAGTCGTGGATGCTGGCGGAGACCAACGCGCTGCAGAGAGCCGTCGCCACCGGCAAGTCGACGGAGTCTCTCTGATGCCGGCCATCGTTACCGCACTGCGCTCCCTTCGCCCCAGCCAGGACGAGGCCGTCGGCCTCGGGACCGGGTCTTCGTCGGTGCTCGCCGTGCGGGGCTTGTCTGTGCAGCTTGGGGGGCGTGAGGTGCTCCACGACGTGTCCTTCGAGCTCGGCGCGGGGGAGCTCGCCGGGCTGATCGGCAGCAACGGCGCCGGCAAGACCACCCTGCTGCGGGCACTCCTCGGCTTGCAGGCCGCGTCAGCCGGTTCTGTGTCCTTGTCGGGCCGGCGCGAGCGCGGTGTGGTGGGCTATGTCCCCCAAAAAGTAGGCCTTGACCCCGACTTGCCCGTGCGGGCAAGGGATCTGGTCGCCCTCGGCATAGATGGGCAACGCCTCGGGGTCGGGCTACGTTCTGCCGCGCGGCGCGAGCGGGTGGAGGCGCTTCTTGGATCGGTCGGCGCGTCCCACCTGGCAGACGCCCGGGTGGGCGCCCTTTCGGGGGGCGAACAGCAAAGGGTGCTCATCGCCCACGCGCTCGCCTCGTCGCCCAAGTTGCTCCTCCTCGACGAGCCCCTGGCCAACCTGGACTTGAGGAGCACGCAGGAAACCGTCACCCTGCTCGCCACGCTCGCTAGGTCGCGGGGCATGGCCGTACTGGTGGCAACGCATGACATCAACCCGCTGCTGCCGTTCATGGGGCGCGTCGTGTACCTGGCCGACGGGCGGGCAGCGAGCGGCACGACCGACGAGGTTGTACGCAGCGACGTGCTCTCCGCCCTCTACGGGCACCACGTGGACGTCCTCCACGCCCACGGTCGGGTGATCGTCTCTGTGAGCGAACAGCACCGCGACGGCCCCGGGCAGGGCTCCGGGCCCCTACGTCGGGGAGGAACCTTAGTTGGGGGCGAAGGCGAGCTAGAGGCCACGGAGGGCTGCGACTTGACGCCCGACGACTGCACCGACGACGCGCCGCAAGCGTGGCAACCATGAGTATGGCAGCCGTGAGCGCGGTCGCCGTGAGCGCGCCAGCCATGAGCGCGCCAGCCGTGAGCGCGCCAGCCGCGAGCTGCCGGCCGTGAGCATGCCCGCGGTGGCTCTCGCCGGGGCGGGCGTGCTCCACAGCATCTTCGCACCTGGCTTTTTCACCAGCGGCGCGGTTACGGCTGCCCTCGTTATCGGTGCCGTCGTGGCGCTCGTCTCAGCGCCCGCCGGCGTCCTCACGGTAATGAGGAGCCAGTCCTTCGCAGGCCATGCCTTTTCTGAAGTGACCGCGACCGGTGGCAGCGCCGCCTACCTGGCCGGCGTCGCCCCGCTTCTTGGCTACGTCGTGGGCAGCCTGGTCGGCGCCGGCGCTATGGGGGGGCTCGGAGTGCAGCGTGCCAGGAACCGCGACCTCGTCGCCGGCATAGTGCTCGGTGCCGCCCTGGGGCTCACGGCGCTCCTGCTCTACCTGACCACCGTGTCCCATTCGACGACGGGTGCCGCGGTGACCGTACTGTTCGGCTCGTTGTTCAGCGTGAGCAGCGGGGACTGGTTGGCAGCTGTTGCCCTCGGTGGCACCGTGCTCGGCGTGATCGCTGTCGCCTGGCGCCCCCTGCTCCTCAGCTCGGTGAGCCCCGAGCTAGCAGCGGCGCGAGGCGTGCACCTCCGGTTGCTGG
>DAHWQF010000210.1 GCA_027334785.1 Acidimicrobiaceae bacterium | reverse complement strand
GGACGCTCCTCTATCGGTAGGCGCCGGCGCATCTGGTAGAGCGTGCGCCCGGGTGAAAGCCCCACGCTCGTGGCCAGGCGGTCTTGGACCGGGCTCGGTTGGTTGACCCAGAGGTGGAAGTGCCCACCCCCCTCGGACGCCACGAGGCCGAGGGCGCTGCGCAGGAGGTCTCCGGCGACGGTGTTCCCCGGGGTGCGGTGGTGGGGGTCGACGACCAGTTCGAGCCCCCAGTGGGGCCGTTCGCCGAGGTCTTCCCCCCTGGAGAGCTGGGCGTAGCCAACCGGGTGGGGGGGGCTCGGCTCCCAGGCGACCAGGCCGGCGAATCCCTCGCGGCCACCCTGAACGAGGTCGAGCCAGGCGTGCTCCCCTAGGGCGGGGTGGGCGTCGGCCTCGGAGGCGGCGCTCAAAAGCTGGGATAGCGCCGAGAGGTCTTCGGGGCCAATGTGACGCTTTACCTCGATTTCGACCACACTTCGACGCTACTATCGGCACCCCTTGCGACCGGCACTAGCGTATGAGCCGATGGCCAGCGCTCCCCAAGGCGCCCGCGGTGCGGGCCGGCAAGCGTCGCATTCCGGCCGCTCGATGACCCCAGCTGATCGCACCAGGCTCACGGCCGAACGCCTGGCCACCGAGTACGCCGGCGATGCCCCCGACCTCTGCGAGCTCGACTTCACCGACCCCTGGCAACTGTTGGTCGCGACGGTGCTCTCGGCCCAGACGACCGACGAACGGGTCAACTCCGTGACCCCGGCCCTCTTCAAGCGTTTCGGGGGCCCCGCCGAGATGGCGGAGGCGAGCCCGGACGAAGTGGAGGACATCATCCGTCCGACCGGGTTTTTTAGGGTGAAGGCCAAGACGCTCGTCTCCCTCGCACGAGCGGTCAGTGAGCGCTTCGGGGGGCGGGTGCCGGCTTCGATCGAGGAGCTGGTGACCTTGCCCGGCGTCGGGCGCAAGACGGCCAACGTGGTCCTCTCGGTGTCGTTCGGCGTGCCCGGCTTGCCCGTGGACACGCACGTGTCCAGGCTCAGCCGGCTTCTCGGGCTCACGGCCAACACGGACCCGAACAAGATCGAAGCCGACCTCTGCGCGGCGCTCGCCCCCCAGGAGTGGGGAGCGTTCAGCCTCCGGCTGATCCTGCACGGCCGGCGCGTTTGCATCGCCAACCGCCCGCGCTGCGCCGACTGCGCGCTGGCTGACTTCTGCCCCTCGGCCAAGCTCCCGACCGGCGCCGCCGGGCTGCGAGCGCGCGGCGCCGCCAGAGGCGCCGACCCCCTTCAGCGGGCTGGCGAGACCAGGCGCTCCAGCCGGCGGGTGGCGGCCCCCAACGTGCGCTCGAGCTCGAGCAGGTCTGCCCCGTAGCGGTCCTCCTCGGCCGGCGTGAGCTCAGAGAGGATGCGCTCCACCCGCTTGGTGAGCTCGCTGAGGCTGCTCGAAACCGCGCTCAGTTCTGCGCCGGCGCTCATGGGCCCCACCTCATGGCCCCAGCATGCCCGATGACTCGCCCCGAGCGTGATGACCGGCACCGCCCCACCGCGTCGCTAGCATCTTGTCCTGTGAGCCCTTCAGCGCTGAGCCAGGTTGCCAGTGTGACGCGGACCATGCCGCAGCCGCGGGCCGACTTGTCGTTGAGGAAGGGCTACCACTCGCCGCAGGTCCCGGTGGACGTGCGGCTAAACACCAATGAGTCGCCCTTCCCGCCACCGGAGGGGTGGTCCGACGCGCTGGCCGAAGAGGTCCGCCATACGAGTTTCAACCGCTATCCAGACCGGTCCGCCTACGCCCTCCGAGAAGCGCTGGGCGAGCTGCACGGGGTGCGGCCCGAGCAGGTGTTCGCCGCCAACGGCTCCAACGAGGTGCTCCAGAGCCTGTTCCTTGCCTATGGAGGCCCGGGTCGTAAAGCAGCGCTGTGGGAGCCGACCTACGCCCTGCACTCCCACATCGCCCACCTGACCGGCACCCAGGTCGTGGCGGGAAGGCGCGGCCCCGGGTTCTCCCTCGGTGCCGACGACGCCCTCGAACTGGTGGAAAGGGAGCAGCCGTCGATCGTCCTGCTTTGTTCGCCCAACAACCCGACAGGCAGGGCGGAGGATCCCTCCACGGTCTCGGCGGCCCTTTCCGCCTCGGGGGCCTTGGTGGTGGTGGACGAGGCCTACGGACAGTTCTCCTCCTGGTCGGCGCTCGGCCTGGTCGGCGACGGCGTGCCGCTCGTGGTGGTCCGCACGTTCTCCAAGACCTGGTCCATGGCTGCCCTCCGCCTCGGGTACCTGGTCGGCCCGAGCGAGGTCGTGAGAGCCCTGGAGCGGGTGGCCCTTCCTTACCACCTGGATTCGCTGAAGCAGGCCGCAGGGCGGCTCGCTCTGAAGTTCACGGCCGAGATGGAGCGCCGGGTGTCCGCGATCGTGGCCGAACGCGAGCGTCTCGCCGACGAACTGTCCCACATGGCCGTGGAGCTGTGGCCTTCGCAGGCCAACTTCTTGCTCTTGCGTCCACTTAGGCGCAGTGGCAGCGAAGTCTGGCAGGGCCTCGTCGAGCGCTCGGTACTCGTGCGGGACACCTCGAGCTGGCCCGGCCTTGAGGGGTGCCTGCGGGTGACCGTCGGGCTCCCCAAGGAAAATGACAGGTTCCTGGCCGCTCTGTCGGAGGTGCTGGCGTGAGCGGGCCCAATCCGAGCCCCGCCGACGCCAGCCCCGCCGACGCCAGCCCCGCCGACGCCAGCCGTGCCGACGCCAGCCGTGCCGACGCCAGCCGCCGGAGCGCGACCCTCAAGCGGGCCACGAAGGAGACCTCGGTCTCGGTGCGTATCGACCTCGATGGCTCGGGCGAGGCGGAGATCTCGACGGGGTTGCCGTTTTTCGACCACATGCTTGCCCAGCTAGCCCGCCACGGCCTGATGGAACTGGAGGTCGAAGCGGAGGGCGACCTCGCCGTCGACGCCCATCACACCGTCGAGGACACCGGCATAGTGCTCGGCCAGGCCCTGCGCGAGGCGCTTGGCGACAAGTCGGGCCTGCGGCGGTTCGGCTCGGTGGCCGTGCCTCTCGACGAGGCGCTTGTAGAAGTGGCGCTCGACCTCTCCGGGCGGCCCTACCTCGCCTATTCGGTGGCTCTGCCACGAGACGCCTCCCCGCTCGGTTCACCTGGGTTTGAGCCCCAACTCGCCGAGGAGTTCTGGCGTGCTTTGGTGGTCTCGGCTGGCTTCACCCTCCACGTCCGTTCCCTCGCCGGCCGCAATACCCATCACCTGCTCGAGGCCAGCTTTAAGGCGGTCGCGTTGGCGTTTCGAGACGCCCTCCGCCGTGAGGGCACCGGGGTCCCTTCCACGAAGGGAGCGCTCAGCTGAACGAGGGTGCTGCAGCGGCCTTGACCCGTTCGCCGAGGCCGGGCGGCCGGGCCGTGGCCGGGCCGTTCATCGCGGTCATCGACTATGGCATCGGTAACCTCCGCTCGGCCGAAAAGGCGCTCTGCCGCGCCGGTGCAGATGCCCGGCTCGTGACCCAGCCGGCGGATGTGGCTGCCGCCGCCGGCGTGGTGCTGCCAGGCGTCGGCCATTTCGGCCGGTGCAGCGAGGCCCTCTTGCGAAGCGGGCTCTGGGGCGCCACTGTCGACGCCGTATCTGACGAAAGGCCCTTCCTCGGCATCTGCGTGGGCATGCAGCTCCTCTACGAGTCCTCGGAGGAAGCCCCGGGTGCACGTGGGCTCGGGGTGTTCCCCGGGCAGGTTGCCCTCCTCCCCGCCGGCGTGCGCCGCCCCCAGATGCAGTGGAACTTGCTCAGCGTCCGCCCGGGCAGCCAATTTCTGGCTGGCCTCGAGCAGGGCATGTGGGCGTACTTCGTGCACTCCTTCGCCGCCCCGGTAGGCGACGAGACGGTTGCGACCTGCGACTATGGGGGCCCGGTGGCGGCCGCGGTCGAGGCCGGCCACGTCTGGGGCGCGCAGTTCCATCCCGAGAAGTCCTCGATGGCCGGCCTCGCCGCCCTGGCCAACTTCGTCCGAGCCTGTAGCTGTGACAGCCCTGGGCTGGCCGGGGGTCACCACCTAGGGGGGGAGCCCAGGGTGGGGGCCAGAGGCGGGCGAGAAGGCTAAAAGTCCCGACGTGTTGCTCTACCCCGCCATCGACCTCTCCGGGGGGCGGACAGTACGCCTGGCCCAGGGGGACTTCGCTCGGGAGACCGTCTACGGGACCGATGCGGTCGAGAGGGCGCGCGACTTCGCGGCCACCGGCGCGACCTGGTTGCACGTCGTCGACCTCGACGCCTCGAGGTCCGGCCAACCTGTCAACCGGCAGCTCATTGCCCAAATAGCGGCGGCGGTCAAGGCGAACGTCCAGGCCGGCGGGGGGGTGCGCAGCGCCGACGACGTCGAGGCGCTGCTCGGCGCCGGGGTGGCGCGGGTGGTCGTTGGCACGGCGGTCCTGAAGCGCCCGGAGCTTCTGGCCGAGCTGGCGGCCCGCTGGCCAGGACAGGTGGCCGCCTCTGTCGACCACTACGAAGGGGAGGTGCGGGTGCGGGGGTGGTCCGAACGAAGTGGCCGCGACGTGGTCGAGGTCGTGCGTCAGCTCGCCGATGCCGGCGTAGCAGCCGTGGTCGTGACTGAGATCTCTCGCGACGGCCTGATGACCGGGCCTGACCTCCGGGGCTACCGGGCGCTCCTCGGGGCGGTCGACCTCCCCCTGATAGCGTCGGGCGGGGTGGGCTCGCTCGACGACCTCCGCCGGTTGGCGTGGCTCCAGGTGGGGTCGCGACGCCTCGCCGGCGTCATCGTGGGCCGCGCACTCTACGAGGGCCGCTTCACCCTCCACGAGGCCCTGGCAGCCACCCATGCGCCCGAGACGGGAAGCGCCGGCGGGAGCGGCCGGGAGACGGGAAGTGCGCGCCCGGGGATCGGGGCGCAATGAGGGTTGTCCGGGTCATTCCATGCCTGGACGTCGATGCCGGGCGAGTCGTGAAGGGTGTGCGCTTTGCCGGCCTCCGGGACGCCGGCGACCCTGTTGAGCTGGCGGCGCGCTACGACGCCGAGGGCGCCGACGAGATCGTGTTCTACGACATCACGGCGTCAGCCGAGGGCCGCGAGACGATGTTGGAAGTCGTGTCCCGCACGGCCGAAGAGGCCTTCATCCCCCTCACCGTAGGTGGGGGGGTGCGCACCCTGGACGACGCCCGCCGGCTCCTCAGGCTGGGGGCTGACAAGGTGAGCATCAACTCTGCCGCAGTTGCGCGGCCCGAACTTATCGGCGAGATCTCGGGCACGTTCGGGGCGCAGTGCACCGTCGTCGGGATGGACGTGCGGCGCTCGGGGCCAGGTACTTGGGAGGTGTACACGCACGGGGGCAGGGTTGCCACGGGGATCGACGCGCTGGGCTGGGCGACGCGCTGCGAGCAGCTGGGCGCCGGCGAGTTGGTGCTCAATTCGATGGACCGCGATGGCACCAGGCTCGGCTACGACCTCGAGCTGTGCAGGCGCGTGGTGGAGGCCACGGGCATCCCGGTGGTGGCGAGCGGAGGGGTCGGGTCGGTGGCACACCTGGTGGAGGGCGCAGTCGCCGGTATGGCGGACGCGGTGCTGGCGGCATCGATATTCCACTACGGCGAGGTGACGATCGCTGAGGCGAAGGCGGCGCTGACCGCCGCCGGCGTGGGGGTCCGCCCCTCGGTAACGGCCGCGCCGGCGCGCTAGGTTGCCCTGGATGACCGCTGACCCACCCGCCGGAGCCGCGCCCGAGGACCCGGCCGGGGCCGCCGACCTACCTGGCCCCCCGCGCCAGTTCGGGTCCGCCAAGCAGGCGATACAAATGCTCACCGACCGCGTGCTGGTGCAGGTGCCGCGCACAGAGGGAGAGCGCAAGTCCAAAGCCGGCATCCTCATCCCAGCGACGGCCGAGGTGCCCCGCCGGCTGGCCTGGGCCGAGGTTGTCGCTACTGGCCCCCACGTGCGTTCTATCAAGCCGGGGGACCAGGTGCTGTTCAACCCCGAGGACCGCTTCGAGGTCGAGGTACAGGGCGAAAACTATTTGATCCTCCGCGAGCGCGACATCCACGCCGTGGCCGCGGAACGGGTGGACGACAGCACCGGCCTCTACCTGTAGAGCTGTAGCTCACGTCGGCGGCGGCATGATGCGGCGCCGATGCGGCAGGAAACTGACGGATCTGAACCCGCCGAGGCCACATTCATAAGAAAGAACACCAGTTAACCGCCATCGAGCTGACGAACGTGCCCTTGGGCGAACCACGTTGCTCAGTTTGGCGGCACCGCCTGGCCCTCTGCCGGCGCTTAGCATGTTGCCCATGCCTCTTGCCACCCGGATCGCCGC
>DAHWQF010000020.1 GCA_027334785.1 Acidimicrobiaceae bacterium | reverse complement strand
GGGCCGCCTGCCCTCTCCCTTCACCCGGGCCGACCTGCGGGCGGGATATGTCTACGAGCTGGCCTTCCGCCAGTTCGAGGTCTCCGACACCCGGGTTTTCGACCACCCGGCGGCCGGGAGGGGCTTCTTCGAGGGGCTCATCAGGGACCACTTGGACCTCGGCCGGCCGGACCTCGTCTCGCTCGTCTTTGGACGGCGGGTCGACAAGCGCACCCCGGGCAGGTTCGAGACCAAGGTGGTGACCAAAGGCGTGGAGCCCGAGGTCACCTGCTACTACCGTTCCAGCAGGATTAAACAGTACTTCAAGGAACATCATGCTCTTAGGACAGAAACCGTCATATGTGACACCCACGACTTCGGGACCGGCAGGCGGGTCGACCAGGCGAACTGGAGGGCCCTACGGTCCGTTGGCGATGCCGCCAACCAGCGTCTTTGCGACGCTCAAGCACAAGATGCCCGCCCTGCCCCCGATGTCGTCACCTTCAACGAGGTGACCAGGCCGTCTACTACCTCCGACGGCCTACACGCCCCGGGGCTGCGCTTCGGGGACGCCCGCGTGATGGCCGTCCTCGCGGCCATCTTGGGCTTCGCCCATTGCCTGGTCGGCTTCACCAATGCCCAGCTCGTCGAGCGGGCCGGCCCTCTCTTGGAGGACCTCTCCTACTCCAGCCGCCAAGCCACCTACGACCTGCGCCGGCTGAAGAGGAAGGGGGTGATCACCCGAATGGAGGGTACCCAGCGCTACCAGCTCACCAGTTTCGGCCGGCGCATTGCCACCTGGTTCACCAAGGCCCACGGCCGCGTCCTCACCCCAGGCCTCGCCTGGACCGACCCCGCCCTGCCCCCCGACATCGCCAGCCGCAGCCCTCTTGCGCTCACCTGGCGGGCCTTCGACCGCGCCGTCGACGAGTTCATCGCTGCCCAGATGACAGCCGACCCACCACCTCGCCGAGGCGCGGCCACAGCTCGACGTAGGCCACGCGCGCCGTCGGCCCGAGCGGCCCACTCCAGCGCGGCCTAAAAACCCAGGAAAACCGCGCCATCCTCGCGCGCGGCCAATCAAACTTGATCTGACCGTGAACCTAGCCGGGAGCAAGTGCGGCTAGAAGGAGGGGTTGGGGAGGGCTCGACAACAGCCGCCAGCCGTTGGGTAGGAGCCGACTACTCGAGGAGTAGGTAAAGCCCTTCCGGCAGGGGCGGCAGGAGGCTGAGGTGTTGTTGACCCACCCCGGGCGCGGCCTCCCGGAGCGGCGACGGGCGGCTTCCCTACGACTCGTTGCGACGGGGACGACTCCTTGCGGCGGGGCGGCAGCCCGGGGGCGGCAGCAGTTGGGCCGACCGTCACCAGCCCGCCTGCCGGAGAGGCCACCTCCGCCCACCCGGGGCCCCCAGGGCGTTCCGAGGGACGCCGGCCGCACCAAGAAAGAGGTTGGGCCGCCCAACTGGGTGCGCTTATGCCTTCCCGGTGCTGTACACGTCACCAGATCGCCGGCCGCTACACCGAGAAGACGCAAGTGCACCGGGTAGCCTGACCCCGGCGGCGCCCTCGCCGGCCAGGAACAGAATGGAGGTGGCCAAATTGGAGGTTCGCACGCTGGGCAAGACCGGCCTGCAGGTCGGTGTCGTCGGCCTGGGCTGCTGGCAGCTCGGTGCCGACTGGGGTGACGTGAGCGAGGCAGACGCCATGGCAACACTTCACGCCGCGGCAGACGCCGGCGTTACCCTTTTCGACACGGCCGACGTCTACGGCGACGGCAGGAGCGAACGCTTTGTCGGTCGCCTGCTGGCCGAGCGCCCGGGCGAGGGCCTGGTGGCTGCGACCAAGTGCGGCCGGCGAGTACCTCAGGAGGTGGCCAACTACTCCCCTCGCGCCCTCAGGGAGTGGGCCGAGCGGAGCCGGGAGAACCTCGGTCTCGCCACCATACCGCTCACCCAACTCCATTGCCCTCCCGACGGCGTCTACGAATCCGATGAAGTCTTCGGCACCCTCGACGACATGGTGAGCGAGGGGACCCTCGGTGCTTACGGCGTTTCCATAGAGACGGTGGCCCAGGGCCTCCGGGCCATCGAGCGCCCTGGAGTGGCGACGATCCAGGTCATATTCAACGCCTTCCGGCTGAAGCCGCTCGAGAAGCTGCTGCCGGCGTGCGCCGAGGCCAACGTGGGAGTTCTAGCGCGCGTGCCCCTCGCTTCTGGGCTGCTCTCGGGCAAGTACAACGAGACAACGCAGTTCCCGAGCAACGACCACCGGAACTACAACCGCCATGGCGAGGCGTTCGACGTCGGCGAGACATTTTCCGGCGTGCCCTACGAGGTCGGGCTTCGCGCCGCCCGAAGGCTTCAAAAAGCCGCACCGGCCGGGTGGACGCTCGCCGAAGTGGCCCTCCGCTGGTGCATAGATGCACCAGGCGTGACCACGGTGATCCCGGGCGCACGCAATGCCTCCCAGGCGCGCGCCAACGCCGCCGTCGGTAGCCAGCCGGCGCTCCCAGAGGCCGTAGCCGCCGAGATCCGGGCAACCTACGCCGACGAGGTGGCCCGCTATGTCCAGGACCGCTGGTGAGCCCCCATGAGCGGGCCGGCCCGAGGGCACCGGAGTAGCTGCGGCCGAGGGTACCGGCGTTCTGGCGGCACAAGTTGGCCCGAGCGCTAGCGCCGGCCGGCGGCCCCCGTAGAAGCCCGGCCAGCCAGCGCCGGCGAGCCCGGTAAGGTCCGGGGATGGACCTCCGGATATTCACCGAACCCCAGCAAGGCGCTAGCTACGAACAGCTTCTGGCAGTGGCCTGGGCGGCCGAGGAGTGCAACTTCAACGGCTTTTTCCGTTCGGACCATTATCTCGCGATGGGCCAGGCCACCGGGCTGCCCGCGTACACGGACGCTTGGACGACGCTCGCCGGCCTCGCCCGTGACACGACCAAGATCCGGCTGGGGACGCTCCTGACTCCGGTGACGTTCCGCCCGGCAGGGAGCTTCCCGGTGGTTGTCTCCCAGGTGGACCACATGAGCGGGGGCCGGGTCGAAGTGGGGCTTGGCGCCGGCTGGTACGAGGAGGAGCACCGGGCCTACGGTCTCGCCTTCCCGAGCGCGAAGGCCCGCTACGACCTCTTGGAAGACCAGCTCCGCATACTGCGGGGGGCGTTGGAGACGCCGGCGGGAACTGTCTTCGAGTTCGCCGGTCACACCTGTTCGGTCCGCTTGGACCCCGGGCCGCTCCAGCCGGCGCAGCGCCCGCACCCTCCGATAATCATGGGGGGCGGTGGTGGGCCGAGGAGCTCCTCGCTGGCGGCAGCCTACGCCGACGAGTTCAATGCGCCCTTTGTCGGCTCCGACCAGGCGGAAAAGGCCTACGACGCCGTCCGCCGAGCCTGCGAGAGCCAGGGCCGGGACCCTGCCACTCTCATCTGGTCCACAGCCAATGTCGTTTGTTGCGGCCGCTCCGAAGCCGACCTCGCTCGCCGGGCCCGTGCCATAGGCCGGGAACTACCAGAGCTTCGCGAAAATGGCTTCGCCGGCTCGCCGGCGGAAGTCCTCGACAAGATAGGGGCCTACGCAGCCAAGGGAGCGCAACGGATTTACCTGCAGGTGCTCGACCTTGCGGACCTCGACCACATCCGCTTGATAGCCGAAGAGGTCATGCCCCACCTTTGACTCGCAATCGACGTCCCTGAGAGCTCGGCCCAGCTCGGGCCAGTCTGTTGACGGCTTCGCCGAAGCCGATATGCTCCTCGCGCCTCAACTGCTCGGCCCCCGCTAACACGTCATCATCCCGGTTGAGGATCGTCCTCAGGACATCAACATAGCATCACGGGAGCGCCCTCCTCCGCATAAGTGATGTGTCGCGAGTGCAGCACGTAAAGCCCTCAACAGACCAAAACAAGGGGCGCGGCCTGTCCCGTCACGATCACGCCGCCATCGCCCACGGCTACGAACGGAGAGTTGGTCGGGGCCCACAGAGCGACCGCATTGAGTTGCTCGGTGGTGCCAGCATTTGCGGGCGAGCCGCCAAGGCACCCTGGGAAGGCAACGGTCCCATCGCCTCCCACGGCTACTCCGTACTGGCCGACAGCCAGCCCCCGGAGGTCCGGGGAGTTGCTGCTAGTCACAAATAACCAGTTGCCGTCGAACGAAGCGACCATGGTGCCGCTTCCGCCAACGGCGAGCCCATACGTGTTGGCGTTGGAAGTGAAGAAGGCGACACCATAAAGAGGGCTGGACGCACCCGTCGTCACCGTCGACGCGCCCCACCCACGGTCGTAAGAGACCTGCAGCGACGTACCGTTATCCCCGACTGCCACCGCCGTGGTGGCCGACGAGAAGGCCACCGCGTTTAAAGTAGTGCCCGTGCTGGTGAGAAACGCCCACTGTTGGCCCCCGTCGACGGTGGTGACGACCGTGCCGCCGGCCCCGACCGCAACGCCGTAAGGCCCGGAGAAGGCGACACCCAAGAGGTCCGCAGTGGTACCACTGGCCTCCTGCGCCCACGTTTTTCCGTCGGTGGTGGCGATTATCGTGCCGCCGTCCCCTACCGCCCAGCCGCCGGTCGAACCTGGGGTGAAATAGACCGCCCGCAGGTTTTCGCTCGTGGGTACGCCGGTCTCACTAACCCAACTCGCCCCCTCGTCTTGGGTGGCGAGCACCGTCCCGTCCTGGCCGACCGCCCAAGCCTCCTTGCCCGTCCCGCCCGTGGCCACACCGAACAGGTTGCAGGGCGCCGGCGAGGAACTGAGCGTGGTTGACGTCCCCGTGAAGACAGCCTCGGCACTACACGCCGGTGCGGCCGCCGTCGTAGTAAGGGGTTGCAGCGTGCTGGTTGCCGGAAGGGTCGTTGCCGGAAGGGTCGTCGTCGGGACCGTCGTCGTGGTAGTCGTCGTCGTGGTAGTCGTCGTCGTGGTCGTAGTGGTCGGGGTCGGTGTAACCAGGACCACCGGCGGTACAAAAGCTATGGAGATCTCGACCGTGCCGCCGGTCCCGGCCTGGAGGAGGTGGGCCCGGATGGTGGGATGGCTGAACCGGTAAGACAAGTGGGGATGGGTGTTGTCGAGCGTGACCGTCGCGGTCGCGTAAACGGTGTGCTCCAGCACCGCCATCAACATGGCGCCGGCGCTCATCGAGTCGACCCCCATGGCCGCCGACGCCCCTTGCGAGCTCGTCCCTCGGGGCCCCTTAGGCAGAACCGAAAGCGAGAAGGAGGTTATGGGCTCGATCAGAGGGCCAGTCCTCGCTTCGAGCGACAGCTGCCCGATTGCCCCGGAGGCCGAGATTCCCTGGGCCGAAAGCTGGTGGCCGCCGGAGGCTGAGGCCACATGGGTGACCAGCCGAAGCGGCCGAGGAGCGCTCGCTAGAAGGGCGGCGGTAACCAGGACCGCCACCAATACGACCGCGCTCGCCAACCATGTGCCTCGCCAACGGGCGCGATTGGAGCCCATTATCACCTCGGAGCTCGCTCGGTGGTGCTATGTCGACTTGCTGGTAACGAGGTTCCAGCCGCTCGGCGCAGGGACGCCGCCGTTCTTGACCGCAGCCACACCGTAGCTCACGTTGATTGCCGTGTAAAAGAAGCTCACCTGCACAAGGGCGCCGGCGGCATCGTCTTCGAGCTGGTAACTCGATATCGCGACGTTGCGGAACTTGTAGGTCAGGAGGATTTCTTCCCGTCCGGCGGCAGCCCGGTACATGACCACATCGACAGGGTTGATCACCTTTCCGGTAATGACGTCTTGCAAGAGCTCAGTAGATGTCGTGTCGATCGGGAAGGTCGCACTCGCCTGCGAGGTGACCGGCACCGTCCTCCCGGCGCCCACCCCTCTCGCTGTGCCTGCTTGGTTGGTAGTGGAAAGTGAAAAAGCGGAAAGCTGCTCTGTAACCAAGGGCCCACTCGCGCCCACGGCCGAGGCTGGGAGTTCCATGGCGACACGAACCGGGCCAAAACTAACGGCCCCGGCCGGCGCGGCGCCCGTTACCACCGCCACGCAGGCAGCCGCTAGCGCCAAGAAAAGAGCAGCCAGCGTAGGCCAAAGGCTACGCCAGCCGAGGACAAAACGAACTATTGGCATCGCTCCCCTTTGCCGATCGGCGTATTACGGCGAATTCCGATCCAGAGAGCGTAGCAGCCCGAGGGTTAAGCCGCGGTGACCGCCTCCGCCGCTTGCTGGACTGGCTCTTGCAGCGGGGAGTGGCAGGCGGCGAAGTGCTTGCCCCCGAAGGAGCTGAGCCCTGGCTCCTCCTCCGCACACCGCGCCCAAGCATAGGGGCACCGAGTGCGGAACGGGCAACCTGAGGGCGGGTTGAGCGGGGAGGGCAGTTCGCCGCTTATCGGTATGCGTTCCCGCCGGCGTTGGACCTTTGGGTTGGGGACGGGGATCGAGCCTATGAGGCCGGATGTATAGGGGTGCGCGGGGCGGGAATAGATGTCGTCGCCCGTACCGATCTCGACCAGCTTGCCCAGGTACATGACGGCGATGCGGTCCGCCAGGTAGCGGACCACCGATAAGTCGTGGGAAATGAATATGTAAGTCAACTGATGGGCCGACTGCAGGCGCTTCATCAAGTTGAGGATCTGGGAACGGATGGACACGTCCAGGGCGGAAACGGGCTCGTCGGCCACGATGAGGCGGGGTTGCAGCGCGAGCGCCCGAGCCAAACCGATGCGCTGGCGCTGGCCCCCCGAGAACTCGTGAGGGTAGAGGTCCACCGCGTGTGCCGGCAAGCCGACCTCTCGGAGGAGCTCGGCCACGCGCTCTTTTTGTTCTGCAGGCGAGCCGATCCCCTGGACCACGAGCGGCTCGCGCACGATCGAGCCCACACGCATCCGCGGGTCGAGGGACGAGTAGGGGTCCTGGAACATGAGCTGGAGGTCCCTGTGCGTCCTGCGAAGCTCCGCTCCGCGCAGCTTGGCCAGGTCCCGGCCGGCAAAGGCCACAGTGCCCGAAGTGGGCGGCTCGAGGCCGACGACCAAGCGCCCTAGGGTGGACTTGCCGCAACCCGACTCCCCCACCACCCCGAGCGTCTCCCCTTGTGGGATCTCAAGGTCGACACCACGGACGGCTTGGACCGCCCCTACCTTGCGCTGGAGCACGGCACCGGCGGTGACGGGGTACTCCTTACGCACGCCCTGCAGCTGCAAGATGGCGGGTGGTGGGGTCCCGGGGGGCGAGGCGCCCCCGTCGAGTACACCGGCCGCCGGCTCGATGGTCGGGTCGGAAAGCTTCCCGGCCTGCACCATGTCCTCAAGCTCTTCTTCGCTCTCGTGGACGGGGTGGAAGCAGCTGAAGACGTGGGCGTCTCCCTCGGAAGGCGGCTGCTCCTGGCGGCAGATGTCGGTCACGTACCGGCAGCGGGGTGCGAACCGGCAACCGACGAACTGGCGCGACAGGTCTGGCGGCAGGCCGGGGATCGCGTACAGCCTTTGGGTCTTGTCCTGGTCGAGCTGGGGTATCGAGGCGAGCAGCGCCTCAGTGTAGGGGTGGCGTACCTCGGAGAACAGCTCCTCGGTCGTGGCCGACTCGACCACTTGCCCGGCGTACATCACGATGGTGCGGTCCGTGTGGCCGGCGATGACGCCCATGTCGTGGGTGATGAGCAGCACGGCCATGCCGAGGCTCGAGCGCAGGTCGTCGAGCAGCGAAAGGATCTGGGCCTGGATGGTGACATCGAGGGCCGTCGTGGGCTCGTCGGCGATAAGGAGCTTGGGTTCGCAAGCGAGCGCCATCGCGATCATTACCCGCTGACGCAGGCCACCCGAGAGCTGGTGAGGGTAGTCGCCGAGGCGTTCGGCCGGGTTAGGCATACCAACGAGGGAAAGCACCTCGGCCGCACGTTTCATGGCATCCCGCCTGGAGACACCCTTGTGCAGTACGACCGCCTCCGCGATCTGGCGGCCGATCGTCATAGTCGGGTTGAGCGAGGTCATCGGGTCCTGGAAGATCGTCCCGATCTCGTTGCCGCGCACAGCGCGAAGTTCAGCCTCGGCCATGGCTGTGAGCTCGCGTCCCGCGAGGCGTACCGACCCCCCGACTATGTGCCCGCCGTTGGGCAGGAGGCGCAGCACCGACATCGCGGTCATGGACTTGCCTGACCCGGACTCCCCGACGACGCCGAGGGTCTCGCCGGGGGCGACGCTGAAGCTCACTCCGTCGACCGCCTTAACGACGCGCGAGCGCAGCTGGATGTGCGTCTTGAGCCCTTCAACCTCAAGGATGTTCATGCCGGTGAGCCCGTGACTAACGCTCCTGAAGGCGCACTTCGAAGCTGTCCCGAAGGGCGTCGCCGATGAAGTTGAACGCCACCACGATCAAGATGATCGCCACCAGAGCCGGGTAGACCTGCCACCAATAGCCGTCGGACAAGAACGAACTGCCCTGCGAGAGCATCTGGCCCCACGTTGCAGTCGGCGGAGGCAGGGAAAAACCGAGGAACTGCAAGATGGCGAGCACCAGGATCGCGTCCGCGACCTGGAAGGTGGCGTTGACCACGATCGTGCCGATGGCGTTGGGGATTATGTGGCGGATGACGATCCGGCGCGACCTCCCGCCCATAACCTTCACCGCGCTCACGTACTCGCGGGTCCGCAGCGACAGCGTCTCGCCCCGCACCAACCTCGCCGGCCCGAGCCAGGAAAGCCCGGCCAGTACGACTATGAGCACCCAGAGAGGGGACCCGTTGGGGGTCAGCGTCGTCGCCACGAATATGAAAAGGAACACGATGGGCACGGCAAGCAGGATGTCGACGACACGCATCATCACGGCGTCGACGATCTTGCCGAAATAGCCCGAAACCGCCCCGTACACGACGCCGAAACAGGTGGCCATGGCCGCTACCGCCAGCCCGATCTCGATCGAGCTCTGGCCGCCCACCATGAGGCGGCCCAAGATGTCGTAGCCGTTGTTGTCGGTGCCGAGCAGGTGCGCCCCCGAAGGCGGCTCGTTGCTGTTCATGATGTTGGTATAGACCTGGTCGGTGTGGTAAATGAGCGGGCCCACAAAGCAAAACAGCACCATGAAAACGACTATCGCCACGCCGGCCACCGCCAGCTTGTTTTTGGTGAAAGTGCGCAGGACGAGCTGGGCGACACTGCCCTGCCGGTATACTTCTCCCCCCTCCGCCACCGGTTCCTGCACCTCGGCCGCTACGGGCACCGTGGCCATCTCAGTACCTGACCCTCGGGTCGAGCACGGCGTAGGCGATGTCGGCGACCAGGTTGCCGAGCACGGTCGCCACACCGACGAGCACGGTGATGCCGAGCATGACCGGGAAGTCGTCCGTGGTAGCCGCGTTAAAGTACTCGAGACCGAGCCCTTGGAAGTTAAAGAGTTGTTCGAGCACGAGGCCCGCCGTCAGGACGGCCGGTAGCGAGAGCCCGACCAGCGTCGTCACCGGTACCAGCGAGTTGCGCAGCAAGTGCCGCCACAGGACAAGCCTTTCCGGCAGCCCTTTGGCCCGGGCGGTCTTGATGTAATCCTGAGCCAGGCTGTCGATGGCGGACGAGCGCATGTAACGGGAAAAAAGAGCGTAGGTCACAAGCGTCAGGCTGGCGACGGGCAGGACAAGGCCGGCCGGGTGGGAAAGCATGGCTCCGACGGTCGTGCCCTGGGGCGCTTCGGACGGGAACACCTTTATGCCCACCGCCAGGACCGAGATCAAGATGAGCCCGAGGGCGTACGAGGGCATCGAGTACAGGACGAAAGAGGTGGCCGTGCCGATGTAGTCCACCGCCTGGTTGCGTTTCACGGCCTGCGCCACGCCCACCGGCACAGCTATCAGCACGGCGAGCACAAGCGACGTACCGACGAGCAACACGTCACGAGGCAGGTCGTTGGCGATGACGCTGTCCACGCTCTGGTTGAGCTTGTAGGAAAAGCCGAGGTTGCCTTGGAGGAGGTGGTCGAGCCACACCCAGTACTGGTACCAGACGGGGGAAAGGTAGCCGTTTTCCTTCTCCCAGGCGTGCATGGTGACGGGGTTGGCCCGCGGGCCGAGGATGGCCCGAGCGATGCCGCCAGAACCTCCGGGGATGAGGTGCTCCATACCGAACACGAGCATGGTCACCCCGATGATGACCACGACCGACTGCAGCAGGCGCCGGATTATGTAGCCGATCACCTGGAGCGCCTCATCCCGGACATGTGCCGCCTTGTGCTAAGTGACCCTTACTTGGTCAGGTACCAGGTCTCGGGGGTTAGATTGGTGTACACGTTGTTGTTGAAACCTCCCAGGTGCTTGGAGATGAGGTCAACCGCGGCAGCGGTCGGGTCGCCCGTAGCGGTCGGGAAGTACACGACCGGGAGCTGCTGGGCCATGTAGTACTCGTAGTTGATGAGCGAAGACGCCGTCCTGCTCTCTGGGACCGTTGCCGTCGCGGCGATGAGCGCGTCGGCCTTGGCATTGCTATAGCCCGAGAAGTCGGCACCAGCGCCGGTGGCGAAGAGCGACTCGCCCGTCGGCTCGAAGTCCGGTGCGTAAACCCAGCCAGCACCCCAGTTGAGTGCCGTCCACGAGCACTGTGCCGAGCTCGGCTTGGCGTAGCCGTGCGGGCCGCAGTTGATGGCCTTGCCGACCACTTGGGCGAAGGGAGCGCTGGAGAGCTCGAGGTCGATGCCGACCTGGGCCGCTTGCGACTTGAGGTCGACCATCTCCTCTTGGGTCACGACGACGCCGCTTTGGTAAAGGAGGCCGAACTTGAGCTTGAGGCCCTTCTTCACGCCAGGCCCGCACTTGGCCGGGTCCGCGCAGTAGGCCACCTTGCCGGGCGCCACGTCAGCCCAACCGTGGGCCTTCAGGATCTTGGCGGCGGCGCTCAGACTGAATGGGTACATGTTGTGGTACTCGAGCTTCGCCGCGAAGTGGTTGGTCGGTGCCAGCGGGGCGGGGCCATAAGTGGGCACCCCGTAGCCGTCAAGGATCTTCTGGATCCACCCAGGCTGGTCGACCAGGTGCTGGAAGGCCTGGCGGAAGTAGAGCTGGCGGAAGACCGGCCCGAATATGGGGTTGCCCAGGTTGAGCGGGAAGTAAGCGAAGCTGAAGGAAGGGAAGTTGACGGCTGTATAGCCTTCGGACTCGATCCGCGGGAGCTGGGGGATGTAGTCGTCGGGCAGTTCGGCCACCTGCAACGCACGCGGCCCGCCGGACTTGAGCTCGTTCAGGATCGCCTCGTCAGAGGTGAAAGGCACCTCCACGAACTTCGACAGCGTCGGCTTGGGCGAGCCGCTGTAGCTCGGGTTGGGCACGAAGGTCGCCTCGCCGGTCGAAGTGAAGCTCTTCAGCTTCCAGGGGCCGTCCACTATCGACCAGTACTTGCTCGAGGCCCACGTGGTCTTGTCCATGGCCTGCTTGTTCAAGAAGCTGTAGACGGCCTGCGCACCCTTGATGGTCGTGTCAGGGAGGTTTTTCTCATTGGGGGTGGGCGTGGGCGAGCTGGCCGAGGTCACGTCCCAGGCCATGGGCAAGGGCGTGATCTGGGAGAGCTCGTTGTAGAGGTACCAGGTCGGGTTGTACGACTTCTTCAGGTGGAAAACGACCGTGCGCGCGTTGGGGTAGCTCATCGACGCGACATTGTCGGGGAAAAAGCCCGGCGTGTAGTCGCACCAGTTGTCTTGTTGGCTTCGAGCAGGTTCATCCAGAACTCGACGTCGCGCGACGAAACGGTCTCGCCGTTGGACCACTTCCATGGTTTCAGGGTGACGGTTATGGTCTTGTCCCCGTTGCTGAACTTGGGGGGGTTGGCCATCGAGTAGTTGTAGTCCACCGTCGGCTGGTTGTAATTACCGAACCAATAAAGTGGCCGGTACATGAGGTAGGTGAGCTGCCCGTAGTTCATGGTCGAGCAGACCTGCGGGGAAATGAAGGGGAAGATGTAAGTTGGGGGCGCCGACTGGCCCTCCATGAAGTAGCCGGTGCCACCGTTTATCTTCGCCCCCTGCGCCGGCACGGCTGTGGTCGGCCCGTAGTTGTCGACCGAAGCGGCGCTGGCACTAGGGGCACCTACCAGCGAGGTGGCCGCGGTGCCCACGGCAACGACCAGCACGCCGAGAGCCTGGAGCGGGGATCTTGGCTGGGGCCTACTGATTGCCCTGCTGGGCTTTGGCCCCCCAATATGGAAGTTCATATTTGTGCGCCTTTCATGTATGAGCAGGTACGAGCAGGTATGAGCAAGGCGGCGTGCCGGCGGGCTGGGCCAGCCGACGGCTGGGCAGCCGGGAAGGCTCCCCTTGCCATCCCGTTGTGCAGCCATATAGTGCTCACGGAGGGCAGCAACCAACCATGCCCACCGCGACCACGACCCACCGCGATCACCACCTAGCCAGCACCTCCTCCTCCACAGGTGTTCATTCCGCGGGCGTCGGCGTTCTTAGGCCGGGCCAAATTGCCAAGATAGCAGGCCCGCGCCCGCACAACGACGCGGCCGGGCAGAGCCCCACCCCCCTGAGGAAAACCGCTGACCTGCTTGACCCCGCGCTGAGTAGTGTATGTGCCACTCTTGGTGGTATCATACCCCCCGGGGTTCAGGTCAGTCGCACCCTCGGGTCGAGCAGCGCGTACAAGGCGTCGACGATGATGTTCGCGGCGACCACAAACGCGGAGGCCAGAAGCACTATGCCGATTATCACCGGCAGGTCTTCTTGGGTGATCGAGTTGACGATCTGCTGGCCTAGGCCCGGGAGGCCGAAGACGGTCTCGGTCACGATCACGCCGCCGAGCAGGGTCCCAAGGTCGATGCCGAACTGGGTGACCATGGGTGTTATGGCTGCTCGCAGCGCGTGGCGGAATATGACCCGGCGCTCCGAAAGGCCCTTGGCACGAGCCGTCCTCACGTAGTCTTCCCCCAAGACGTCGAGCATCGAAGCCCGGGTGAGCCGGGCATAGACGGCCGCGCTCACAAGGGCCAGGGTCACCCAGGGCAGGATCAAGTGCCGGGCCCAGCCCCCCACGCTCTGCGACAGCCCCACGTAGCCACCAGCAGGGAAGAACGTGAAGCCCGCCAGGTGGAGACGGTAGAAGAACACCAGCAACAACAGCAGCCCGAGCAAGAAGGTGGGCATGGAGTAGAAGGTGAGCGCGAACCCGGTGACCGCCCGGTCGGCCACCGAGCGCGGCTTGATGGCGGCTAGGATGCCGGCCAGCACGCCGATCACGAACCACAAGATGGCCCCGCCGACCGCCAACGACACCGTGACGGTCAGGTCTTGGCGGACGATCGTGATAACGGGTTCGGAGTTCACGTACGAATAGCCGAGGTTGCCCTGCAAGAGCCGCCACAGGTAGGAGCCGTACTGGTCGATGATGGGTCTGTTCAGGCCCAGGTGAGCCCTGATCGCCGCGATCGTGGCAGACGTCGCCTGCTTGCCGGCGAGGAGGCGGGCGGGGTCGTTGGGGGTGACAAAGTACATGATGAACACCGCCGTGGCCACGACCCACATAACGACGGCCCCCAAGAGCACCCGGCGAACGAGGAAGCTGAGCATAGCCGCCCTCAGCCCCGGAGCATCCGGTTGTAACGGGGGTCCAACGCGTCGCGCACGCTGTCACCGAGCAGGTTGAAAGCAAGGGTCGTGCCGAGCAGGGCGACGCCCGGGAAGACCACGTACCACCACGCGACCTGGTAGTACTGCACGGAGTCCGACAGCATGCTCCCCCAGTCCGGGGTGGGGGGCTGGACCCCGATCCCCAAGAAGGCCAGCGTGGCCTCGAAAATGATGGACGACGGCACGAGGAGGCTGAAGTAGACGATCACCTGGGCGGCCACGTTGGGCGCGATGTCGAAGAACATGATGCGCAGGCTGCTTGAGCCCACCGAACGGGCCGCCTCTATGTACTCCTTTTCTTTAATCGAGAGCACCTGGCCCCGCACGATCCGGGCCACCGCGCCGAAGGAGAAGAAGGCGATCACGGCGATGTCGAGGGTGATGCCTCCTTGCCCGTTAAGCGCCGTGAACAAGGCGATGGCGAACACCAAGTAGGGCATGGCGAGCACCACGTCGAAGACCCGAGCGAGCAGAGTGTCCACTATGCCGCCGAAATAGCCCGCTACTATCCCCAAAACGGCGCCGCCGGCGGCGGCGACAGCAGCGGCCACGACCCCCACGAGGAGCGACACGCGAGCGCCGTAAAAGATCCTGACCAACAGGTCCCGGCCCAACTCGTCGGTGCCGAGCGGGTACTTGAGGCTCGGCGCCAAGGGCAACCCGGTGGGGGGCACGTTCTGGGCGTCGGGGCCATGCCCCGTGATAGCGGCAGCGAGCGGGGCAAAGACGGCCATGGCGGCGATCAGCACTATGACCACCGAGGCCCCTATCGCCACCCGGTCGTGGCGGAGCCGGTCGAAAGCCAGCTGCCATGGGCTCCGGCCCTGGATCGCCTGGGCGAGCTCGCCTTCGGGGGCCTCTTCAGCCTCAGTGCCGAGGACCTCGGCCGTCGTCTTCCCGCTCGTGATCACCCCGCTACCGTCCTTCCGACATCGTGGCTGCCTCCCACTGCGGCGGCGACCCGGCCCATGGCGGGCAGCTCTTCGCCGTCGGCCAGGGGGAAGTGACACGCAGCCAGGTGCGCGGGCGGGTCACCGAACTTTGCCTCCAACGTGGGGGCCTCTACTGAACAGCGCTCTTGGGCCTTCGGGCAACGCGGGTGGAACCGGCAACCCGACGGCGGGTTGATGGGCGAGGGCGGCTCGCCGCCCACTGCGGAGCGCGAGCGCCGGTCCGATTCGTCTGGGTCGGGTACCGGGATGGCGGACTGCAGCACCTTGGTGTAAGGGTGGCGGGGTTTGGTGTAGAGGTCGTGGCGGTCGGCCACCTCCATCACCTGGCCGAGGTACATGACGGCCACCCGGTCGCTCACGTGGCGGACCACAGAGAGGTCGTGGGTGATGAAAACGTAGGTGAGGTTGAACTGCTGCTGCAGCTCGGCCAGCAAGTTGATGACCTGCGCCCGGATCGAGACGTCGAGGGCCGACACCGGTTCGTCGGCGACTATGAGCTCGGGCCGGAGGGCGAGCGCCCGGGCCACCCCGATGCGCTGGCGCTGGCCGCCGGAGAACTCGGCCGGGAAGCGGTTGTAGTGCTCGGGGCTGAGGCCCACCAGCTCCATGAGCTCTTGGACCCTTTCCTTGCGCTCCGGCCCCTCGGCTTCGCCGTGGACCGCAAACGGCTCAGCTATGAGCGACCCCACCCGCCGCCGGGGGTTGAGCGAGCCGTAAGGGTCCTGGAATATCATCTGCATGCGCCGGCGGTAGGGCCGTAGCTCTCTCCCCCGCAACCT
>DAHWQF010000209.1 GCA_027334785.1 Acidimicrobiaceae bacterium | reverse complement strand
GAGTCACGCGCCGGCCACGTGAAGGGCCTCGGCTATTTGGAGATGAGCACCTGCTTCCAGGCCGAAAAGACCACGCGGTGGCGTGAAGGCCGGTCGGTAAGCGGTGAGAAGGTGAGCGGCTACGAGATCCACCACGGCCAGCCCGTACTGCAAGGAAAAGCCGCCCCCTGGTTCTGGCTGGAGGCCGGCCAGGGCCTCGAGCCCGAGGGCGTGCCCGGCGCCACGACTGGGATCTGGGGCACGAGCCTGCACGGCGTCTTGGAAAACGACGGGCTGCGAGCGTCGCTGCTCCAGCAGGTCGCTTGGCACCAGGGCAAGCCTTTTACGCCCTCTGGGCTCTCTTTCGCCGGCGCCAGGGAGCAAATGATAGACCGGCTGGCCGACGCCGTCGAGGCGCACCTCGACCTGGGCGCTATTTTCGGCTTCGCCGCCGAGGCCCACCCACAGGCCGCTCGTCCCAGTCCCTACCCCCAGACCTCGTCTGCCCAGACCTCGTCTGCCAAATCGGTCGGCCTGTGAACGAGCCGGTCCATGCAACGAGGGGCGGCTATTGGCCTCGGCCCATGCCCCTGGTAGGAGATACCACCTCAGCAGCCGAGCGCGCCCGCCGGCCCGAGGTGTGGGCCTCCCCCGACGGCCAAAACAGGCCATTTACCGGGTCATAGCGGCCCAGCGCGCCGTGAGGCGGTTTAGCCCCGATCGTCGGGCCGTCGGACGGGCCCGAACACTCGGGTGGCTGTGCTTCGGCAAGGGAGAGGTCGTGGCTGCCGCAGCGCGGGCCGGCCACATGCCTCGGCCGCCAGCGGGGGCCCCGGGTCGTGCTTGTCGTGCCGACTACCTCCGCCATGCCGTTGTGAAGGCGCTGATTGCCTACGACGACCTAGCCGACCCCTACGCGCTCTTATTTGCCTCGAGCCGCAGCGCAGGCGCGCTTTCGTGCGCGGCCAGGAGGCTCAGCGGCTCGCTGGCTACCGAACCGAGGGCTACGATCCTGCCGTGGGCCTCTCTGGCGTGCAGGACCTGACCGGCTGGCTGCTCGATTCCGACCCAGCGCTGCGGTGGCAGGTGCTGCGCGACCTCGCCGGCGCCTCTGCGGCCGAGGTGGCCGCCGAGCGTGCCCGCGTGGCGACAGAGGGATGGGGTGCGCGGCTGCTCGCGCTGGCCGACGGGGATGGGCAGTGGGCGGGGGGCGCCTGCTTCCCCCGGGGCTTCCGCGGGGACTTCTCCCAGGGCCAACCGTGGACGTCCACGTACCCCACCTTGCTGCTGCTGCGCGACTTGGGCATCGACCCCTCAGCCGAGCCGGTGCGCAGGATCATTGCCTTGGTCCGCGACAACTGCAGATGGGAAAATGCGGGGCAGGCGTTTTTCGACGGCGAAGTCGAGCCGTGCATCAACGGCAGAGTGGTCGCCCTCGGCGCTTATTTTGGCGTGCCCGTCGATGGTATCGTCACCCGGCTGCTAGGCGAGCAACTCGCCGACGGGGGTTGGAACTGCGAGGCGGAGAACGGCTCTGTGCGCTCTTCGTTCCACACCACAATGTGCGTCCTCGACGGCCTGCTCGCATACGAGCACGCGACCGGCGGCACCCCGGAGTCGGTGGCGGCGCGTCACCGTGGTGAGGAGTACCTGCTTGAGCGGCGGCTCATGCGGCGGCTGAGCACAGGAGAGATTGTCGACCCGGACTGGCTGCGGTTCTCCTTCCCGACCCAGTGGCACTACGACGTGCTGCGCGGGCTGGACCACTTCCGTGCCCTCGGCGGCGTACCGGACCAACGGCTAGCCGAGGCGATCTCCCTGGTACGCGACAAGCGCCAGGCCGACGGTACGTGGCTACTCGAGAACACCCACCGTGGAGCGGTGCATTTCGCCATGGAGGCCGGCGACGACCGCCCCAGCCGCTGGAACACGCTACGCGCCCTGCGCGTACTGAACTGGTACGACGGCGCTAGAGGACTGTCGTCGTCGCGTTGAGCCGCTCGAGACCGCGGAGCATCTCACGTCCTAAGACCACGCGCATGACGCTAGGACGACACCCGCTTCGGGCGCAGCGAATATCACTGACGCCATCACCGGTGGCTCGCTTGAGGACCCACGTCGCCGGCGCTCGGGCGTTCCCTCCCCCGTCGGCGACGGTAAGCCCAACTGTGACCGCCCCGGAACCCACACGGGGTGGGACAAGCACGCCGGCTTCAAATTCAAAGGCAGCGAGCTGACAAGACGCCGGCCAGGGCTGCCCCACTGGCGGACGCCAGGACGGCCCAGCGCCCCTTAGCGGGGAGGCGCCGAAAGGCCACCACGGTTATCGCCGCGTCTATGGCATCGGCAAAAGCGCCGGCCTCACCCCAGTTGCGCAAAGCACCGACTTGGCGCCCTGCCAGCAGAGCACCCAGGCCGAGGGCGAGGTCGCGCCCTCCAAGCGCCCGGCCGAGCACCTGCTGGCCGAGCGGGCCAGGTGCTTCACCGACCCAAGGCCGCGCCACGAGAGCGGGCGAAGCCAGCGCGACCACCCCAAGAGCGGCGCGTGCGGCGGCCACACCCAAACAGGTGCGGCGGGCGGCCATGGGTGACAGAGGTCTCAAAGTTGTCGTACGCACGGGCACTCACTTTAGTGCTAAATTCGCTTGGTGCTAGGTCGGCGGTTCGGGAGCCTGAGGCCGGCCGGCCTCGCCATCGCCGACGCCGCCGCCGCCCTGGATGCGACGGTCGTGGCCAGCTGGTCGTCGCTCGGTTACCAGCCGCGGAGCCGTATGTGGTCATGCGAGCGACCTCCCGGCACTTGCCTGGACGGGCGCACCGGCCTTGTCACGGGAGGCACGAGTGGCATCGGACGGGCTACCGCGGTCAGACACTGGCCCGCCAAGCTCGGGGTGGTCCGCAGCATGCGGACGGTCCCAGGGCGCGCCCGGGCGGCTCGGTCGTCTGGTTGAAATGCCCTCTCTTGCCCGTCCACGTGACGATCTCCTCAGCCTCAACGCGGCCGCCCGCCGGCTAGGGGTCCACTACATGACCGCCTACCGCCATGTCCGGCTGGGCCACCTGCCAGCCGAACAGCGCAACGGCCGCTGGTGGGTGAGGATCCCAGATCTCGAGGCTGCTATGGCCCCCGCTCCCGGGGAGCAGAAACCGAGCCGCCGCTCCCCCGCCAGGTGGCAAAGCCCGAGACGTCGGCTGGCCAGCCGCCTCTTGGCCGCCGACCTGGGCGGGGCTTGGGCAATAGTAGAGGCTTCGCTTGCTGGGGGTGCGCGCCCGGCTGAGATCTACGTCCAGCTCCTCGGGCCCGCGCTCCAGGCGATCGGCCGGGGGTGGGAAGCCGGGTCGGTGAGCGTCCAAGCCGAGCACCGCGCCACCGCCGTGGCGGTGCGCGTCATGGGCCGGATGGCACCCCTGTTCTCTCGTCGCGGTCGGCGCGCACGGGGCAGCGTCGTCCTCGGGGGCGCGCCCGGGGACCCCCACCTGCTGCCAGTCGCCATGGTCGCTGACGTCGCCCGCCAGCACGGCTTTGGCGTGGTCGAACTGGGCGCCAACGTGCCCGTGGCCTCTTTCGCCGAGGCCGTCCAAAGCGCTACCGACCTCATCGCTGTCGGCGTCAGCGTTAGCGACACGGCTTGTGCTGGCGCCGCTCGCCAAGTGATCAGCCAAGCCCGTGCCCTTCGCCCCGGCGTCGCGCTCCTCGCGGGCGGGCCGGCAGTACCCTCGGCGGCCACTGCGACCAGCCTGGGTGCTGACCACTGGGCACCTGACGCCGCAGTGGCGGCCCGGCTGCTCAGCCAGCTTGCGGGCGAGGCTGAAGCCCTCGGCCCGGTGCTTACCTCGGCCCTCCCATAGGAAAAAGGGAGGGACCCCAGTCATTAGTGCGCCTACTGCCCTGCTTTGGTTGCGTCGCGACCTGCGGCTCCACGACCACCCCGCGCTCGGCGCCGCCTCAGAAACCGGCCGCGTGCTCCCAGTTTTCGTCCTTGACCCCGTACTGCTAGAGTCTGCCGGCGCTCCCCGGGTCGCCTTCCTCTACCGCACCTTGCGCGCGCTCGACGAAGACCTGCGCCGGCGCGGTGGGCGCCTCGCCCTTTGTGCTGGCCGGCCCGAAGAGGTCGTCCCACGGCTCGTAGCAGAAGTGGGCGCCTCGGCGGTCCACATATCGGAGGACTTCGGCCCCTACGGCAAGAAGCGGGACCGCACTGTCGAAATGGCGCTCGGCCGAGTGCCGCTCGTACGCACGGGCTCCCCTTATGCCGTAAGCCCGAAAGAACTGAGGGCCTCGACGGGCACGGCCTTTAGAGTTTTCTCCGCGTTCGCCCGCGCCTGGGCTGAACGCGCCCTGCCCGCTCCCTGCGAGCCGGAGCCGGCGAAATGGGCTGCGCTGCCCAGTTGGTGCACCACGGTGGACAGCCTGCCCCCGGAGCCGGCGCTGCCCCGGGGCATGGTGCTCCCCCTAGCCGGTGAAGCCGCTGGCCTGGCCGCTTGGGAAGACTTCCGTTCAAGCCGCCTAGCGAGCTATGAAGACCGTCGCGACCGGGTCGACCTGGCGGGGACATCGCGGCTTTCGGTCTACATAAAGTGGGGCTCGCTCCACGCACGCACCCTCCTGGCTAGCCTCGGCCCCGCCGACAAACGCTTCCGGCAGGAGCTGGCCTGGCGAGAGTTCTACGCTTCAGTGCTCGATTATTGGCCCGAGAGCGCCCGCCAAGTGCTCCAGCCCAGAGCTGCTGGCTGGCGTTGGGACAACGACGAGGAGCTTTGGCAGGCTTGGGCGGAGGGCCAGACGGGCTACCCGTTGGTGGACGCGGCGATGCGCCAGCTGCTAGCACAAGGTTGGGTGCACAACCGGGCCAGGATGGTGACGGCATCGTTTTTAGTAAACGACCTGCACCTCGACTGGCGTCGTGGCGCCCGTCACTTCATGCGCTATTTGGTAGACGGCGACCTTGCCTCCAACCAGCATGGCTGGCAATGGGTGGCGGGCACAGGTACAGACCCCGCGCCCTACCCCAGGATCTTCAACCCCGTGGCCCAGGCCAGACGCTTCGACCCCGAGGGCGCCTACGTCCGTCGCTGGGTGCCAGAGCTCGCCCAGCTATATCCGCCGGCCATTTTCGAACCGTGGCGCTTGCCAGCCGGCCCCCCGGCAGGCTACCCGGCCCCGGTGGTGGACCACAGCCTCGAAAGGCTGGAGGCCCTCCGCCGGCGGGTGGCGCATTCGTGATCGCTGCCATGCCCCGGAGGCTCGGACGTCGTTTCCACTCAGTAGCGGAGTTGACGAGGCACCGAAGCCCTGAGAAAGCGCTTTGTCTTTCCGGAGAGGGCCTGGCCACCGGCAAGCTATGCGAGGGCCGACCGGTAAGCGGCCCGACGCTCCTCGGGCGAGGTCTTGGGGCAGTCAAGGCAGCGCACCTTGCCGGGAAGGCGGTCGTAGAGGCAACAATTGCGCCTCTCCCAGTACCAGGTGCTCCGGCCGGCATACTCGATGGTGGCGAAGTGGCCGAGGCCTTGGAGCTCCGCCGGGGCCAGGTCGAAGAACCTCTCGCCCAGCGGCTTTACCTCTGCGCCGAGCAAACCTTCCGTGGTGCGGAAGGCCACCGCCGCGGACGCGGCCACGTTGCCCCAGAGGAGACGCCTGCCCACCCGCACGCACGAGAGCGTGGCTAGGACCAAAGGGCGCATATGGCCTTCTACGGCGTCACCCACAAAAGCGCCAAGGACCTCGTCAACTTTCCCTCCGTTGCCGGGACACCACTCGCCGGCGGCGAGGGCCCTCGGGGCCCGGTAGGCGACGAACGCCGGCCGCCCCTTGGACAGGGCCATGGCCATCTCGTCGGGCCGCGAGCCTGGGAGCACCCCGCCGAGCAAGAAACACGACAGGCCGACCGTGAGGGCCCTATAGGCATAGCCCTGCACGAAAAGCGACGCGGCCACGGCCGCCCTCGGTGCACCGAGGCGCCGCCCAGTAGCCGTGATCGTGGCCCCGAGCCAGGCTGGGTCGGCCAGCAGTTGGTCGCAGCGGAACCACCGCCCGTCGGCCACTTCCTCGCCTGGCCGCAAGAGGTCGGCCGGTTGGCCCGTGCTGGCCCGCAGGTACGGGAGCGCCGCCGCCACGGCGGACAGCCCCCTGGCCAGCTGCTCCGTGGCCAGCCGATCCCTGGCCCCGGTCCCGGTGCTGGTGGGACGAGCGGTACCGCTCGGCACGCGGCCCACCCTCAACGCAAACGGGAGAGCACGCCAGGTACCTCACCCGAGCCGTGCAAAGCTTCGGCCAGGGCTTCGACTCCCTCCACCAACCGCGGCCCGGGCCGAGAAAAATAACCTCCTGAGTCG
>DAHWQF010000208.1 GCA_027334785.1 Acidimicrobiaceae bacterium | reverse complement strand
ACCAATGTTGAGCTGAGCCACGCCCCGCAGAGCGGCAGAGGTGAGCTTGGCTGTGGCAATGCGGACGGCCACCCTGGAGCGCGGCCGGGCGACGAGGCCCGAAGGATCACCAGGTGCCCCAGCCGGCTCGTCGGGTCCGAGGGCACTAACAGCAGTCCCGGAGCACCGGGCTTGACGAGACGAGTGCTGCACGGTGGTGCACACCGAGCTACTTACGGTACTGCTGTTGCTGCTGCCCCCAGCTAGCTGGTGGTGCGGCCAACGCTCTGCGGGCTCGCGGCCAAGACTGACATGGGAAGGTAAAGATGAAGACGGCGCGGGCAGGAGGCTCGCCCAAGAAAGGAAGGCCATGACAACCAACCCGCTGGTTGCCCCCTCGGTCGCGGCGACCATCGGCCGCGTAAGTGAGTTCGGCGTCCTGCCGGTGGTCGAACTAGGTGCCGTGAAGCAGGCACAGCCGCTGTTCGAGGCGCTCAGTGCTGGCGGCCTGCCAGCGGCTGAGGTCACCCTGCGCACCCCGGCTGGCCTCGAAGCGCTCCGGTTACTGGCCGAGGCCTACCCCGAGGGGTTCATAGGTGCGGGGACCGTACGCAGCGCCGAGGACGCCGCCCGGGTGATCGACGCCGGCGCCCGCTTCGTGGTCAGCCCTGGCACCGACCCCGACATCGTCCGGCTGTGCTGTGAAAGAGAGGTACTGGTGATGCCCGGCACCTGCACACCGACCGAAGTGCAGGCTGCCCTGAGGGCGGGGGCCAGCCTGCTCAAGTTCTTCCCAGCCGAGGCTTCCGGCGGCGTGGCCTTTCTGAAGGCGCTCGCCGGGCCCTTCGCTGACGTACGTTTCGTGCCGACCGGTGGCGTGAATGCCGGCAACCTGGCCAGCTACCTCGCCCTCCCCCAGGTCGCGGCCTGTGGCGGGAGCTGGATGGTGGCACCGCGGCTCCTGGCCGAGGGCGATTTCGCACAAGTCCAGGCGCTGGCGGCTCAAGCTGTCGCCATCGTGGCCGAGGCCCGCAGCCATGGCTGAGCGGCTCAGCATCCGCTCACCCGGGGAGTGCCGCTGGGACTTGGTGGCCTTGGGGGAGGTCATGTTGCGCCTCGACCCCGGCGAGGGCCGCATCGCCACCACCAGGAGCTTCAGAGTCTGGGAGGGTGGTGGCGAGTACAACGTGGCCCGTGGGCTGCGCCGCTGCTTCGGCCTGCGCACTGGGGTCGTGACGGCACTGGCCGACAACCCGGTCGGCCGCTTGATCGAGGACCTGATGCTCCAAGGCGGGGTGGACACCTCGCACGTCCGTTGGGTTCCCTACGACGGCATCGGTCGCTCGGTGCGCAACGGGCTCAATTTCACCGAGCGGGGGTTCGGGGCCAGGGCGGCGCTCGGGTGCTCGGACCGGGCCAACTCGGCGGCCAGCCAGCTCCAAGCTGGAGATGTCGACTGGGAGAACGTCTTGGTCACCGAGGGGGCGCGTTGGCTCCACACGGGCGGCATTTTCGCCGCGCTCTCGGAGAGCACCGCCGGGGTGGCCGAGGAAGCCATGGCAGCCGCCCGGCGTACCGGCGCTGTCGTGTCCTACGACTTGAACTTCCGGCCCTCCTTGTGGGGAGCCACGGGTGGGCGGGACCGCGCCATAGAAGTGAACCGGCGCCTTGTGTCGTCGACCGACGTCCTGTTCGGCAACGAAGAGGACTTCAGCGCCGCCCTCGGGTTCGAGGTAGCCGGCACCGATGCTTCGTACGCAACTCTGGACACTGACGCTTACACTGCCATGTTGGCCAAAGTGGCTAGTGAGTTCGGCAACCTCAAGGTGGTTGCCACGAGCCTGCGCCGGGTCCGCTCGGCCAGCCGCAACGACTGGGGGGGCATTTGTTGGGCTGGGGGTGAGGTCTTCTCCGTGCCCATGACCGAGGACCTCGAGATCCTAGACCGGGTGGGTGGAGGGGACTCTTTCGCCTCGGGCCTCATATACGGCCTTCTGGCTGGCTTGGGGGCCGAGGAGGCGTTGCGCTACGGGGTGGCCCACGGCGCCTTAGCGATGACGACGCCCGGCGACACCTCCATGGCAACCCTCGCCGAGGTCCGCCGGTTGGTGGCGGGCGGCTCGGCCAGGGTAGTCAGGTAAACGCGGCCCATGTACGCTCGCACTACTTGACGTTCGTCGACGTTCTTCGGCGGCGGGCCGCGCAGGATGGTCACGACGCCTTGGGCCTTGGCCCTGCCCTTGGGTAGAGGCTGTCTGTCGGAAGACGCCGTCCGCGCCTTCTGGCACTAACGGGTTGATCGGCGTCAGCCCAGCCAGGCCGTCAGCTCATGTCTACCCACCCATCGGCCTCCCATCGCGGCGCTGGGCTCCTCGGCCACACCCAACCGTCCCCCCAGGCTGCTGGTCCCTCCTCCCACGCTGTTTCGCTGGCTTCGAGGGCTGCCGAGACCAGGTCGGGCGGGGGTGGCGACTGGTAGTCGGCGGTCGAGCCCATAGCCACGCCAGCCAGCAAATGGCCAAGCCGGAGCCGTTGCGCTGGCAGAAGGTCCCTGAGCAGGCCCGAGAGCCAGCCCGCGGCGAAGGCGTCGCCGGCGCCCACCGGCTCGCTCACTTCGACTCGGAGGGAGCGCACGAACACCTCGCCGGCCTCCTCGAAGGCTGTCGCGCCGTTGGCACCGTCCTTTACCACGAGGGCGGTCGGTTGGGGGAGCAGTTGCCGCAGCTCACCGGGCGTGCGGGTACCCCATAGCCTGCGGGCCTCGTCCAGGCCCGCGAAAACGACATCCGCTCTCTGTGCCAGTTCGCGAAGACGAGGGCCGGCCTCTCTCGGCGACCACAGCCCGGGCCGGAAGTTGACGTCGAAGCTGACGAGGGTGGCAGTGCCGGCGAACTCGGCGAACACTCGGTCCATCATCTCGTCGCAGGAGGGGGACAACGCGGGTGTGATGCCGCTCAAGTGGACGACCAGCGGAGGCGACGCAAAGACTGGGGCGAGCATACGGGCCGTCATGAGCGAAGCAGCAGATCCACGCCGGTAGTAGAAGACATCTGTTCCATGGGGCCCCGGGTCCTTGAAGAAGAACCCGGTTGGGGCGCTCGCGTCCAGTTCGACAAGCGAGGTGCTCACGCCAGCGGCCGTCACGTCGCGCAGCACGCGCTGGCCGAAGGGGTCGTCTCCCAGCCGGCTCACCCAGCTGACTCGGTGGCCGAGGCCGGCGAGGTACATGGCGACGTTTGACTCGGCCCCAGCGGTGTGGACGCCGATTGACCCGGCCCGCTCCAGCGGCTCAGGGTCCACGGGCGCGAACAAGACCATGGTCTCGCCGACACAAACAACCTCGGGAGCGTCCCCCGTCACCGGGCCAGAGCTTATCCCGGCCTTCACCTACGACCGAAACCAGCCTGCGGCCTTGTCTCTTGTAAAAACACGCAACTTTTCACCCAGCGAAGTGACGTATAGGCGTCGCGGTCACCGGAAGCACCACTCGGTGGCGGCGTTTGCCAGGAGCTCGACGAGCACTATGCGGACCTGCGGTACTTTCGCACTCACCGAGCTGACCGCCAGAAACATCGGGGCCAGGCCCGGCATCATCGATAGCCGATACACGCGGACGGTCCCCGCCCTAGTTTGCGAGCGTGGCACAGCGCGGGCGTGGCTACGGGGCAGTCATTCCGCCCGACATTTACGACCCAACGGTGAACCGGGGAGCTCTTGCACTGGCCCGATCCTCCCTTCGAGGTACCCGACGAGGTGCACGCCACCTGGCGGTCCCAGGTGGCTGAGCGGGCCCAGGCACGCCACCAGTGGCTAGCCCGCTTCGAGGCCTACCGCTGTGCTCGCCCCGACCTCGCGGCCGAGTTCGAGCGGGTCACCTCCGGCCGGCTACCGGAGGGCTGGCACCATAGCTTGCCCTGCTATAAACCGGGCGGTGAGCGGGTCTCCACCCGAGTGGCGGCCGGCCACGCCCTGCGGGCCCTGGCCGAGCACGTCCCCGAACTGGTGGGGGGCGCCGCCGATGTGGAGAGCTCGACAGAGACGGGCCTCGACGGTGGGGCGAGCATGGGGCGTGGCCGCTGGAGGGCGCGGAACTTCCACTTCGGGGTACGCGAGCACGCCATGGGCGCCATCGTCAACGGCATGGCCGCGCACGGGGGCTTACGCCCGTTCGGGGCCACGTTTTTTTGCTTCTCGGACTACATGCGCCCCGCTCTCCGCCTCTCGGCCATCATGGGCCTGCCCTGTACCTGGGTCTTCACCCACGACTCGATCGGCTTGGGCGAGGACGGCACCACCCACCAGCCGGTGGAACAACTAGCCAGCCTGCGGGCCATGCCTGGCCTTACCGTCATCCGCCCGGCCGACGCCAATGAGGCCGCCCAGGCGTGGGCGCTGGCGCTCCGACGCGATGGCCCCACGGCGCTGGTGCTGTCGCGCCAGAGCCTCCCCGTGCTCGACCCCGCCATCGTAGACGTGCGCGGTGCCGTAATAGCCCCCGGCGACGACGTGGTCATCATTGCCACCGGATCTGAAGTCGAAGTGGCCCTCGGGGCGCGTGACCTACTCGCCAAAGAGGGCACCGGAGCCCGGGTCGTGTCCCTGGCGTCTCTCGAGCTCTTCTTCGAGCGCGCCCAAGCCGAGCGCGACCAGGTGCTCCCCCCCGGGCTGCCCCGGGTGGTGGTGGAGGCAGCCAGCCCGTTTGGCTGGTCCGTCCTGGCCGAGGAGGTGGTGGGGCTGGAGGGCTTCGGTCGCTCGGGCCGGGGGCCCGACCTATACCGGCTCTTCGGCCTCACCCCAGAGGCGGTAGCAGCCGCCGCGAGGCGAGCCATGGCATCGTCAGCCGTCCGCCAGAGATGAGTGCCATGGGGCCCGCGACACGCGCACCAAACCAGCTAGGGGCCACGGTTACCCGGCGCTTCGCACTCGAGGCCCGCGAGCCCTTCCGGCTCGACCTCACCGTGTGGGCGCTCAGGCGACGAGCGCACAACGAGGTAGACACCTGGGACGGGACCTGGTACCGCCGGGTCGCCGTGGTCGGGGGTGAGCCGGCCGAGCTGGCGGCCCGCCAAGTGAACCGGGGCGGCCGCTCGTCGGTCCTTGTCGAGCTCACGATGGCAGGCCAGAAGCCGGGCCACCAGGCCGAGCACGAGGCCCGGGCCCTGCTCGAGCGCAGCCTGGCCTTGGGTGCGGACCTGAGCGGCTTTTACGAGCTGGCCCGGCGCGACCGGCGCCTCCTTTCCCTGGCCCAGCGCTTCCGGGGCCTCCACCCACCTCGCTTCCCGACCGTCTTCGAGGCCTTGGTCAATGCCGTCGCCTGTCAGCAGCTCTCTCTCGACGTCGGTATCCACCTCCTAGACCGCCTCGCCCGCCGCTACGGGCCGGCCGTGACCGGCCGGGAGACGCCTGGGTTCCCCACCCCCGAAGCCCTGGCCGCCGCCACCCCGGGTGGACTACGGCCCCTCGGGTTCAGCCGGGCCAAGGCGGTCGCCATCATCGGGCTGGCGCGCTTGGTGGCCGAGGGAGACCTCGACCTAGAAGCCCTGGAGGAGGCCGACGACGACCAGGCCGCCGGCCTGCTCACCGCGCTGCCAGGGATCGGCCGCTGGAGCGCCGAGTACACCTTGCTCCGCGGCCTCGGCCGCTGGCACGTGCTGCCTGGCGACGACGTGGGTGCTCGTAACAACTTGCGGCGGCGCTTCGGGCTGGCCGGTGATGGCGGCTACGAGGCGGTGGGCGAGCTGTCCAAGCAGTGGTGGCCCTACGCGGGGCTCGTGTACTTCCACCTCCTGCTCGACGGATTGGCGGGCGCGGGCCACCTGGCCCTGCCGGGGCCCGCCGGCCCCGGCGGGAACACTCTCACTGCGATGGATGTTACATCTAGTACTACCTAGACAAAAAGGAGACCAAATGGCTGACAACCACGTTGTTTACCCGCCCGCCACCGCCGAAGTGGGCCGGCGCCGACGGGAGCTCGCCCCCGAGATAAACGACGCCTTTGAAAACTTCAGCCGGACCGTGTTCAAGGCCGGCGCCTTGCCCGAGAAGACCAAGCAGCTGATCGCGGTGGCCGTGGCCCACACGACCCAGTGCCCCTACTGCATCGCCGGCCACTCGCGCCTGGCGCGCCAAAAAGGGGCCACCGACCAAGAGATCATGGAAGCCATCTGGGTGGCGGCCGAGATGCGGGCGGGAGGGGCGTACGCCCACTCGACCGTCGCCCTCCACGCCCTCGAGCCGGAACTAGAAACCGTGCGGTGAAAGGGGCCAGCTTCCGCCAAGCGGTGCCCCGCCGAAGTGACCGGCGCGAGCTGCGACGGGGGCTGCGCGCGGTGGAACGAGCGGTGCGCGCC
>DAHWQF010000207.1 GCA_027334785.1 Acidimicrobiaceae bacterium | reverse complement strand
CGAAAACGCGCCGCTTTCTGACCGATGTGGCCTCCGCCAGCGCACATCGACCTGTTTTTTGCGCGTTCGTGCCCCACCCGGGCCACTGCGTGCCCGTGGCCGGCCTCATCGCGGGGCCGGCCTCGTCGCGGGCCCGGCTTCATCGCGGGCCCGGCGCCATCGCAGGGCCGGCCTCATCGCAGGGCCGGCGCCATCGCTACTCAGAGCCGCGCAAGCGCTCGATGCGCGCCTCTACGGCGGCAAGGCGCTGTTCGGCCGCGGCATGGAGGATCTCGGCCTGCTCGTAGAGGTCCGTCGCCGCCTCAATGCCGAGCTCGCCGCTGGCGAGCCTGTTGGTGACCAGTTCGAGAGCGTCGAGGAGCTGCTCGAAGCTGAGCTCCTCGAGAGGGCCAGGGGCGCCCGCGAGCACCGGGTCAAACTTGGCGGCGTCGAAGCTCACTCGTCCTCCCTCCCCCACCCGGCTGGCGTCGGCGGGACCGAGGGGGAAAGCCCGGGGGACGGCGGCGCCGGGCCGGGACCGGCACCGCCCACCGGCTCCTCTCCCTCTGGCCTACCGACCACCTGCACGCCGATCACCCCGCGCGCCACGCGAAGCTGGAGCAGCTCACCGGGCCTAACCTCGGCTGGGTCGCGCACGACGCTGCCATCGGAGCGCCGGGCCACGGCGAAGCCCCTCTCCACCACGTGCTGAGGCGAAAGCGACCACGCGTGGCGGCGAGCCGCTTCGAGGCGCCGGCGGTCCACCCCGAGCTGCCCGGCGAAGGGGCCTCGCCAGTCGCAAGAAGAGAGCCGGCGCCGGCACGACTCCACCCTATGGCCGGGGTTCGCCCACGCCAGCCTCTCGGCGCCTCGGCCCAGCCGGGAGCGCGCCTGCTCCAGTCCGGCTGAAAGCGCCCCGCTGACCTCCGCACCTCGGAGCCGCTCCCGGCCGAGCGCACGGAGTGCCCCCAGGCTCCGGGCGGCGGAGCCGAGCAGGCCGGCCAGTTCCCCTTCGAGGACGCGCCTGTCGGGGACGACGGCGTGGGCCGCGATCGAGGGTGTCCCGCAGCGCAAGTCGGCCACCTCGTCACAGAGCGGGCGGTCACCCTCGTGGCCTATGGCGGAAACGACCGGGACGGGCGTGGCGGCGACCACCCGGCACAGCTCTTCGTCGCTCCATGGCAAGAGGGCCGTGGCGTCCCCGCCACCGCGAGCCATCACCACGACGTCGACCTCGGGCTTAGCGGACACCCTCCGGAGTGCGTCGATGATCGAGAGCGCGGCGCCCGGGCCGCTCACGGTCGTCTCTTCGAACACAAGCGGGTAGCCGGGGAACCGGGCCGCCACCACCGACTCGATGTCTTTGCGCACCGCAGCGTCGGTACCGCAGACCACACCGATCAAACGAGGCAGCCGCGGGAGCGGGCGGCGCGGCCTCTCGAGCAACCCGTCGGCGGCCAACCTGGCCCGGGCCTCGGCGATCATCGTCGCCACGGCGCCCTCCCCGACCGGCGTCACTTCTTCCGCCTCCAGGGTCAGCTGGCCCCGGTCATTGGCCCAGACAAGGGAACCCACGACGAGCACCGTCTCCCCGTCCACGGCTCGGCAGCGACGGGCGTTCCGGGCGGGGCAGACGACCGAAACCTGGCACGTCCTGTCCCGGAGCACGAAAAACACCCACCCCCCCTGGCTCGTGCGGGGCCGGTGGACCTCCCCTTCGACCGCTACCCGCCCGACGGTCGCCAAAGAGCGGGCGATCTCCCTGGAGAGCTGGACCAAACTGAGCTGGCGGGGGGACTGGTCGCGCCGCGCCGGCGCGGCTGGCCCGCCGGCGCCGGCAGGCCCCGGCTCCCAAAAGGGCAACGTCATGGCATGGCAACGTAGCGCGGCGGCGTGACCATGGCGGCCAACGCGCCAGGGGGCCGGTCGGCCCGGAGCTCGACCCGCCTTCAGCCCGCCCGGAAGAAGCGCCGCCAACAGGCAGCCCGGTCGATTGCGGCCCGGTCCACCTCTACCCCGCTACCGGCACCGGCGGGCACTGGGACCGTCCCGTCGGGCTGCAGCATCAGGGGGCCGGCGAGGTCCTCCTCGAAAAACCTGCCGGTGGCGGACAGGTCTCCCGGCAGGTTGAAGCCAGCCAATGAGCCCAGCGCGACGTTGGCTGCCCTGGCTATACCGGTCTCGACCATCCCCCCGAGCCGGAGCGCCACTTGCTTACGGGTGCACAGGTCGTGCACCCGTACAGCGGCCAGGTAGCCCCCGAGGCGCCCGGCTTTGACGTTGACCACCGAGCAGGCGCCGAGCTCGAGAGCGGCCTCGACGAGGCCGTGGCTGCCGAGCGCCTCGTCCAAGCAGACCGGCGTCTTTATGAGGCGCGCCAGCCTGGCGTGGCCCACCAGGTCGTCCTCTCCCAGGGGTTGCTCGATGCAGGCCAGGCCGAGGTCGTCGAGCCCCGAGAGCTGGGAGGCCACCTCCTCGGGCGAGAGCCCCTCGTAAGCGCCGTTCGCGTCGGCAGCAAGGACGACCTCGGGCCAGCGCTCGCGCACCGCCCCCAAGGCGACAGGCGGCGGAGGCCCGAGGGCAGGAGAAATCTTTAGCTTGAACGATCGGTAACCCTGGACGACGTAGCCCTCGACCTCGTCGAGGAGCTCTCCCAGTTGACTGGCCAGGCCGACCGTTACCCCGGCGGGAACGGCCGTGGCTGGCGGCAGGGCAAGCTCGCTGGCCCGCGCCAGGTAAGAGGCCATGGAGACGCCTTCGGCCCGGAGCTCGGCATCGATGACCGCCGCCTCAAAGGCCGTCTTCGCCATGGGGTGCCCTTTTACATGAAAAAGCGCGCTGGCCACCTGGCGGGCGCTCGAAAGCTTCCCCCCGAGCAGCGCCGGCACGAGGAACCGCTCGGAGACCCGTACCGCCTCCTCGGTGTACTCGTCGCTGTAGCTCGGAGCGGGGAGCGCCGGGCATTCACCCCACCCCTCAGCCTCGCCGGCCGGTGCCCGCAGCAGCGCCCTCACGAGCAGGCTGTCACGGTGGGAAAAGGAACCAGCCCCGCTCGCCCATGCCCGCGCGAGCGGCAAGCGGACGCGCACGAGCTCGAAGCCCTCCACTGTGGCCATGGGCTGGGGCAGGCCGCTCAGGTCGCTTGCCCGCCGGCGCACTCCTCGGCTTCTATGACGAGAAGTTCGTCGAGGCGCGCCTGGTGCCGGCCACCCTCGAAGACGGTGGCGAGGAAGGTGTCCACGATGTCGAAGGCCAGTTCTGGGGCCAAGATGCGAGCGCCCAGGGCCAAGACGTTGGCGTTGTTGTGGAGCCGCGCGAAGCGCGCCGTGTACTCGTCGTGGCAAAGCGCCGCCCTGGCACCGTGGACCTTGTTGGCGGCCATTTGCTCTCCCTGGCCCGAACCGCCGATGACTATGCCGAAGTCCGCTCCCCCCCTTACCACCTGGCGGGCGCAGGCGGCACAGTAGGGCGGGTAGTCGACGGGTTCGGTGTCGTAGGAACCGAGGTCGTCAACCTTGTGGCCCTGCTCGTCCAGGTGCGCCGCCACGAGGACCTTCAGCTGGTACCCGGCGTGGTCATTGGCTAGGGCGACTCTCATCCCGATCTTTCTAATCGCTCGGGCGGCCCGGTACACCACCAACGGGCGGAGCTGTCCCCTCCAGGGCGGCGCTCACGCCACGCAAAGTGATGCTCGCCAGGGACAGGTTGGGTGCCCGCGCCTTGCGCAGCTCACCGATAAGACCGAGAAAGCTGGTGGCGGCTTCCCGGCGGTCGGCCAACCAGGCGGCGACGGCGTCTTTCCTCGGCCGGCCCGGGTGACTGGCTAGCGCTGCTCGCGCGGTCCTAGCCCTCAGGTCGGCCAGGTCCTCGGTAAGGACGTGCAGCTGCCAGCGTTCCCAACGGTCGGCAGGGTGCCAGCGGGCCAGCACCTCGGCCACCTCCTGGAGGCCCAGGCCCTCCACCACCAGGTCGTAAGCTTCTGCTGCCACCTCGAAACCGCTACGCGTTGCCCTGGCCGCCTCCCCCAGCTCTCCTGCGGCCGCAGCGGCCAAGGCCAGCCCAGCACGAGAGGCGAGCCCAGCGGGAACACCAAGTTGGACGAGGGCACCAACTTCGGCCGCCCCCACGCCCCGTGCGCCTGTGCCAAATCGAGTCGCCTTTGCCTCCGCCCCATCGGCTTGGTCGCCGCCGGCCCCCTCGGTTTGGGCCGCCCAGGCACGGATGCCCTCCACCAGCGTCCTGTCCCTCTCGATGAGGTCGCCGAGCGTCTCGGGGAGGCCTTGCCTGAGGTACCAGCGGGCCAAACGGTCCACGGCGCGAGTCAAGACGGCGCGCATCTCGAGCTCGGCGTCCAGCGAAATCGACCAGGTGAGCTCGTCGGCCTCGAGGTAGAGGTCAGCCAGCCCGAGCACCTCGCGCGCTGCCCAGTAGGCGGCCGCGGCCCGCCAGGGTGGGCACCCGTTCTCGCGGGACACTTCGTGCGCCCACAGCCCACCCATGCGGGCAAATACCTCGTTGGCCAGCTGAGATGCGACTATCTCGCAAAAGAGCGGGTGCGAGGGGACCACTTCGGCCACCATCTCGCCAACCGGGCGGGGGAAGTACGAGATCCCTAGCGGCAACAGGCACGGCTCGCGAGGCAGGGACGAGGCGCCGATGCTGCGTGCCAGTTCGCTGCGAGCAAGGGCCAGCACGACAGCCAGCTCCGGGCGGGAGAGGCCAGCGCCGGCAGAGCGCCGGCGGGCCAGTTCCTCCGGCCCGGGGAGAAACTCGACCTCGGGGTCGAGCAGGTCCTCGGCCGCAAGGTCTGCCCCGAGCGCCTCGTATGCGGAGAGCTCTGTACCGCTCATGGCCGACGCCCGGTCGAGGGCCACGATGCTTTGTTCGACCGTGGCCAGGACGGCGTGGACGGCCCCGGCTTCAGCTTCGGCCAGCACCTCGTGGCGTCGGCCCTCCGGCAGAACTCCTCTTGCTTCGGCCAGGTCGAGGAGGATCTTCGAGTTGACCTCGCGGTCCGACATCACAACGCCGGCGGCGTTGTCGACAAAGTCGGTGTTGACACGCCCGCCGCGCCGGGCGTAGCCGGCTCGCGCCCGCTGGGTCATGGCCAGGTTGGCGCCTTCGGCGACCACCCGGGCGCGCAGGTCGGCCGACGCGATGCGGATCTCGTCGTTGGCGCCGTCGTCGATCTCGACATCGCTCTCGTTAGGCGCCTTTACAAACGTGCCCACCCCCCCGAAGTACACGAGGTCGACTGGGGCCTTCAGCACTACCTTGACGAGCTCGGGCGGCGTGAGCGGCCCCGGTCTGGTCCCGAGGGCGGTGGCTGCTTCAGGCGAGAGCTCCACCGCCTTGTCCTGCCGGGAGTAGACGCCGGCGCCGGGGGAGGCAGTAGAGAGGTCGTAATCGGCCCAGGAGGAGTGCGGGAGCCCGCTCAGACGGACGCGTTGGGCAAAAGAGGCCTCGGCATCGGGCTCGGGGTCCACAAAAACGTGCCTGTGGTCGAAGGCTGCAACCAACCTGAGGGCGGAGCTTTGCAACATCCCGTTGCCGAAGACGTCACCGGACATGTCGCCGACCCCGACGACGCGGAGCGGCTCACGCTGAGCGTCCATGCCGAGCGCCCGGAAGTGCCGCCTCACCGCCAGCCACGTGCCCTTCGCGGTTATCCCGAGCGCTTTGTGGTCATACCCGCTGCTCCCGCCCGAAGCGAAGGCGTCGCCAAGCCAGTACCCGCGCTCGGCGCTGATCGAGTTGGCCAAGTCCGAGAAGTCGGCCGTGCCCTTGTCCGGTGCCACGACCAGGTACGGGTCGTCCCCGTCGCGGCACACAACTCCCTCGGGCCGCTGCACCTCGCCACCGACCACGTTGTCGGTCACTTCGAGCAGCGCAGTCACAAAGCGCCGGTATGCTTCGCGGCCCTCGTCCTCCGCGCTCAGGCCGTTTTGGCCCGGCCCAATCGGGCGGCGCAGCAAGAAGCCGCCTTTGGCACCAGTCGGGATAATGAGCGAGTTTTTCTTCACCTGCGCCCGGGCCAGGTCCAGGACTTCCGTGCGCAGGTCGTCCTGACGGTCGCTCCAGCGGATCCCGCCCCGCGCTACGGGGCCGAAGCGGAGGTGGATGCCCTCGAGCCGGGGCGACCACACGAACACCTCTGCGAAAGGTCTCGGCCGCGGCAGGAACTCCAGGCTGGCGCTCGCGAACTTGAGCGCCAGTTCGTCGCGCCCAAGCGACCAGTTGCTCCGGGTCGTGGCGAGGACCATCGACAGCAGTTCCTGCAGCGCTTCGAAGTGGGCGAGGTCGGGCACCTGGGCCAGCGCTGCGCGGGCCTCAGCCTCGGCCGGCCCGGAGGCCTCACGGGGGCTTCCGGCGCCGCTCGGGTCAGGCGAGCC
>DAHWQF010000206.1 GCA_027334785.1 Acidimicrobiaceae bacterium | reverse complement strand
ACCGAGGCGGGCGCGCCACGCGAACTCCCGGGCCCCTTATACCTTCGCCAGGCCGATGTACGCATCGGCTGGGAAGAGGTGTCGGGCCGGGTGGCGCGTCCGTCGCCTCCCGAGCCGGGCGCGAGGTCCTATGACGACGCCGGATCCGCGCGCGTCGGTACCAGGCTGGGCGCATGAAGCTCGGCGCCCAAGGCACGGCCAGCCAGACGGTGACCTTCGAACGGATGCGCCGGCGCCACCTCCCCGCCGTGATGCGCATAGAGCACAAGGCCCACCCGAAGCCGTGGTCGCTCGGCGTGTTCAACAACGAGTTGTCCCAGGGCGCCTCCCGTTATTACGTGGTCGTGCGCACTGGAGGGCGGGTGGCGGGCTACGGAGGGCTCATGTTCGTGGCCGACGAGGCCCACGTGACCAACATCGCCATCGCCCCGTCGCTGCGCCGGCAGGGCCTCGGCACGCTCCTCCTCGCCCACTTGGCCCATGAGGGGACACGGCGGGGGTGCGTGGCCATGACCCTGGAAGTGAGGGTGGGCAACCTGGGGGCGCAGGCGTTGTACCGGAACTTCGGGTTCGTGACCGCAGGCACGCGCCGCAACTACTACCCGGAGACGGGCGAGGACGCGCTGGTGATGTGGCTTTACCGGCTCGGTTCGCCCGAGGTCCAAGCCAGGCTCGAGGAGCTGGAGCGGGGCCGGTGAGGGGCCCCGTTGGCCTCTTCCGGTCGGGACGGGCGTTGGAAGTCCGAGCCGCTGCCTATAGGGGGCGGCGGTGAAGGTCCTGGCCATAGAGACCTCTTGTGACGAGACGGCCGCAGCGGTCGTGGAGGACGGCCGCAAGGTCCTTTCCTCGGTCGTGAGCAGCCAGGCTCGCCTTCACGCCGACTTCGGCGGTGTGGTCCCGGAGGTGGCGAGCCGGGCGCACCTGGAGCTGCTCGGGCCGGCCGTGGCCGAAGCGCTCGGCCGCGCCGGCGTCAGTTCGGGGGACCTGGACGCGGTGGCCGCGACGCTCGGGCCCGGCCTGGTGGGTTCGCTCCTGGTGGGCGCGAGCGCGGCCAAGGCCTACGCCTGGAGCTGGGGCCTGCCTTTTGTCGGGGTCAACCACATGGAGGGCCACCTGCACGCTGCCTTCTTGGAGGACCCCGAGCTCAGCCTGCCGACGGTCGTGCTGCTCGTGTCCGGCGGCCACACCATGCTCATCTGCATGCAAAAGGCCGCCCTCGGCGGGGTCGAGTACCGCTTGCTCGGCCAGACGGTGGACGACGCGGCAGGTGAGGCGTTTGACAAGGTGGCGCGGTTCTTGGGCCTCGGTTACCCGGGGGGGCCGGCGATCGAGCGGGCCGCCGGCAGTGGCAGGCCCGATGCCATAGCCTTCCCCCGTGGCCTCGCCGGCCAAGGCTACGATTTTTCCTTCAGCGGTCTAAAGACAGCTGTCGTGCGCTATATGCGGGCCAACCCCGGGACCCCGATCAGCGACGTGGCCGCGAGCTTTCAGGAGGCGGTGGTGGACGTCTTGGTGGCGAAAACTCGCGAGGCGGCACGAGAAGTCTCGGCCCGGGCTATATGCATAGGGGGCGGTGTCGCTGCCAACACCGCGCTACGCACGCGCGTCGAACAGGTCTGCCGGGAGGACGGCCGAGCCGCCTTCATACCTTCGCGGGCGATGTGCACCGACAACGCCGCCATGATCGGAGCTACGGCCTGGTACCGGCTCCGCACCGACGGGCCGACCCCTCTCGGTACCCCCGTCGACCCCAACTTGGCATTGCCGCTGGTCTGATGCAATGCACCTGGGCGGGGCACCTGGGCTGGGCACCTGGGCGGGGCACCTGGGCGGGGAGGCGCGGCCGGAGAGGGGCCGCTGACCGCCGGCTGGTAGCGTGCCCAACTCGATGGACGCACCCAAGGAGACCGGAGGCTTCCCCCGCCAGCAGGCACGGACCCGGCGCTTCACGCTCGGGGTGCCGAGAAGCTTCACGGTGGCGCCAGACGGCTCGCGAGTGGTGTTCCTGCGGTCCAGCGCCGGCGACGACCCGGCCAACTCGCTCTGGGTCTATGACGTCGCGAGCGGTACCGAACGCGAGGTCGCAAGCCCCATGGCGGTGCTCGGGGGGGAGCCTGAAGCGCTCTCGCCGGAGGAGCGAGCTCGGCGGGAACGCAGCCGCGAGCTGGCCGGAGGGATAGTCGGGTACTCCTGTGACGAAGCTGTCGAACACGCGGCCTTATCGCTGGCCGGCCGATTGTGGTGGGTGGAGCTCGTCGACAAAGACGGCCCGCGGGGCGCCGGCGCCAGCGGTACCCATGCCGGCGGCGAGGACGCTGCTCAACGGCCAACTACCGTCCTCCGTGCTCCGGTAAGGCTCCCGGCGCCGGCCGGCGTCATCGACCCCCGCCCCGACCCGTTCGGGAACCTCGTCGGCTTCTGCGCCGGCCCGGCACTGTACGCCGTGGCCACCGCCGGAGAGGGACCGTACTTCGCGCTCGCCAGCGAGGCCGGCAACCCCAGCGAGGCCGGCAGCCCCGGCGAGGCCGGCAACCGAAGCGAGGCTGGGGAACCCGGCCGACCGCGCGCCGAGCATGTGAGCTGGGGGTCGGCGGAGTTCATAGCCGCAGAAGAGATGGGGCGCTCCCGCGGCTATTGGTGGGCGCCCGACGGGGGTTCGCTCCTCGCGGCCAGGGTCGACTCTTCGCCAGTCGGGGTGTGGTGGACGGCAGATGCCTCCTCCCCCGGCGCTCCCCCGGAGCCGCATCGCTACCCGGCCGCCGGTACTGCCGACGCCCTCGTCAGCCTGTGGCTCCTGGAGGCCGTGCCGGGCGGGGGCCGCCGGCGCCAGATCGGTTGGGACGCCGAGCGCTACCCGTACCTCGTCTCGGTCCAATGGGTGCCCGCCGGGCCGCCGCTCCTGCTCGTCGAGCAGAGGGACCACAAGGCGTGCTCTGTGCTGACGGCCGACCCGGCAAGCGGGGCAACCGAAGAGCTCGCCCGCACCACCGACCCAGCCTGGGTGAGCTGGCCCGCCGGCCTTCCTACCTGGCTCGAGGGCGGCAAGCTGGTCTGGGCGCGCGCCGATAGCGGGACGTGGCGCCTCGAGGTGGACGGCGAACTGGTCACGCCCCCCGGCCTGCAGGTGAGGGAGGTGGCGAGCGCGGGCCGCTCGCTCGTCTTCAGCGCTTCGAGCGAGCCGGAGGTGGTAGAGGCCTGGTCGTGGTCGCCCACGACCGGGTTTCGCCAGCTGACCCGACAGGGCGGTGTCTCGTCGGCGCTCGGCGACGGGCCGGTCAAGGTGGTGAGCTCGCGCACCATGCGCTGGCACGGGGCGAAGGTGGAGGTGCACGTGGACGGCTTTGAGCCGAGGACCCTGGCCAACCTGGCCGAGGCGCCGGCGGTAGAACCGTCTGTCACTTTCCTCCGAGTGGGCGAACGCCAGCTTTCGGTGGGCGTGTGCCTACCCAAAGGCCATGCCGGCGGGAAGCTCCCAGTGATCATGGCGCCCTACGGGGGCCCGGGCCACCAACGGGTCTTGGCGTCCCGTGGAGGGTGGCTTGAGGCGCAGTGGACGGCTGACCAGGGTTTCGCTGTCGTGGTGGCCGACGGGCGCGGTACCCCCGGGCGGGGGCCTGAATGGGAGCACGAGGTATACCTAGACCTGGCCGGCCCGGTCTTGGAGGACCAGGTCGCGGCCCTCCAAGCCGTAGCGGAACAGGTCCCCGAGCTCGACCTCAGCCGGGTCGGCGTGCAGGGGTGGTCGTTTGGCGGCTACCTGGCGGCACTCGCGGTGCTCGCTCGTCCCGACGTGTTCCACGCTGGCTTCGCAGGTGCGCCGGTCACCGACTGGCGCTTATACGACACCTATTACACCGAGCGCTTCCTTGGGCACCCGGCCCGACAGCCCGAGGCCTATGAGCGCAGCTCGCTGCTCCGGCTCGCCCCCGGCCTCTCGAGGCCGCTCATGCTCGTCCACGGGCTCTACGACGACAACGTCTACGCCGCCCACACCCTGGAGCTCTCGGGCGCCCTGTTCAAGGCTCAGAGGGTGCACTCGGTGCTGCCGCTGCCAGGCATCACCCATGTGGCCTCACAAGAGACGGTGGCTGAAGGGTTGCCCGCGCTCGGTGTGGAGTTCTTCAGGCAGGCCCTGGCCTCGCCGGCCGCCATCTGAGCCCGTCGGCAGACCCCTGCCGGCGCCGGGCGGGAGAAAGTTTTTGTGCTAGCCGCCAGAGCCCGCTATGTTTAGCAGTCGTCAGCTTAGAGTGCTAACCAGAGCACCCGGCCCCGGGTGCTGACACATCTGCTAAACGGAGGCGATGAGATCATGACTTTGCAGCCACTCGACGACCGGATCGTCGTACGCCCCAACGAAGCCGAAGAGAAGACCGCGTCGGGCCTCGTTATCCCCGACACCGCTAAGGAGAAGCCCCAGCAGGGTGAGGTGCTGGCTGTCGGGCCCGGTCGGCGCGCCGACAGCACTGGCGAGCTCATCCCCTTGGACATCAAGGTGGGCGACACCGTCCTTTACTCCAAGTACGGGGGGACCGAGGTCACCGTAGACGGGGAGGACCTCCTCGTGCTGGCGAGCCGTGACGTGCTGGCGAAGGTGGCCAAGTAGTGCCCAAGCAACTGCAGTTCGACGAGCCGGCCCGGAGGCGCCTCGAGATCGGCGTCAACAAGTTGGCTGACACAGTCAGGGTGACGCTCGGGCCCAAAGGCCGCAACGTCGTGATCGCCAAGCGGTGGGGCGTACCCACCATCACCAACGACGGCGTCACGATCGCCAAGGAGATCGAGCTCGAGGACCACTTCGAGAACATGGGCGCCCAGCTCGTGAAAGAGGTGGCCACCAAGACCAACGACGTGGCGGGCGACGGCACCACGACGGCGACCGTGCTCGCCCAGGCTCTCGTACGAGAGGGCCTGCGCAACGTTGCCGCCGGGGCCAACCCGATCGCTTTGAAGCGGGGTATCGACAAGGCTGTCGAGGCGGCGGTCTCCTCGGTACGCTCGCTCGCCAAGGACGTGGACGACAAAGCCGAGATCGCCCAGGTAGCCGCCATTTCTGCGGCCGACGCCTCGATCGGCGAGGTGATCTCCGATGCGATCGACAAGGTAGGCAAGGACGGCGTAGTAACCGTCGAGGAGTCCAACACCTTCGGGGTCGAACTGGAGTTCACGGAGGGCATGCAGTTCGACAAGGGCTACATCTCGCCCTACTTCGTGACCGACCCCGAGCGCCAGGAGGCCGTGATCGAGGAGCCCTACATCCTGATCGTCAACCAGAAGATCAGCTCTGCCCACGACCTGATCCCCGTGCTCGAGCGCGTCATGTCGAGCGGAAAGCCCCTCTTGGTGATCGCAGAGGACGTAGAGGGCGAGGCCCTCGCCACCCTCATCGTGAACAAGCTCCGGGGGACGTTCCAAAGCGCTGCCGTCAAGGCGCCAGGCTTTGGCGACCGCCGCAAGGCCATGCTCGCCGACATCGCGATCCTGACCGGTGGCCAGGTCGTCTCCGAAGAAGTGGGCCTGAAGCTCGACAACCTCGACCTCTCCCTCCTTGGCCGCGCCCGCAAAGTGGTGGTGACCAAGGACGACACGACGATCGTCGAGGGCGCCGGCTCCGAGGCTGACGTGAAGGGCCGCATCGCGCAGATCAAGCGTGAGATCGAAGAGACCGACTCCGACTGGGACCGCGAGAAGCTGCAGGAGCGCCTGGCCAAGCTGGCCGGCGGAGTAGCGGTCATCCGGGTGGGGGCGGCGACCGAGGTTGAGTTGAAGGAGAAGAAGCACCGCATCGAGGACGCGGTGTCCGCGACCAAGGCAGCCATCGAAGAGGGCATCGTCCCCGGTGGCGGCCTCGCGCTTCTCCGCAGCCGGGCCGCCGTCGCGTCCCTCGCCAAGGACCTCTCCGGAGACGAGGCCACCGGCGCCGGCATCCTCGCGAAGGCCTTGGAGGAGCCCTTGCGCTGGATCGCCACCAACGCCGGCCTAGAGGGCTCAGTGGCCGTCGAGCAGGCGGAAAGGGAGACGGGCGCGGTCGGGCTCAACGCCCTCACGGGCCACTTCGAGGACCTGATCAAGGCTGGTGTCATCGACCCGGCCAAGGTCACGCGTTCAGCGCTCCAAAACGCTGCGTCGGTCGCCGGGCTGCTCCTCACCACCGAAGCGACGGTGGCCGATGCCCCGGAGGAAAAGGACAAAGCTGCTGCCGGCGCTGGCCGGGGCTAGGGACCGAGCAGAGGTCAGGGTACTCCACGACCTGAACGTCGGTTCGCCAGTAATTGGGCAGGTCTCGCCAGGCCTCTGGCGGGGCTTGCCCGCGTTGGCGGGAACCTGGGCCCGTCCTAGGATGTCTCTTTACTCGTGAGTGACGCGCCCCTCCACAGCCCACG
>DAHWQF010000205.1 GCA_027334785.1 Acidimicrobiaceae bacterium | reverse complement strand
TTCGTGGCGCTCACCATGTACTCAGCCTTCACGCTCGTGCCCAACGAGCTCGTCGAAGCAGCTGCCGTTGACGGCGCCACCCCCGCCACGGTCTTCCGCAGTGTGACCATGCCGATAGTTAGGCCTATATTCGTGCTTTTGACCGTCCTCTCGATTATCTGGGACACCAACGTCTTCAATCAAGTGTGGTTCCTGACCGGGGGTCGGGCGCAGGTCCTAAATGTCATACCCCTCGGCGTGTGGCAGTACATCGAAGCCTTCTCCAGCCAGCAGTATGGGCTCGGGGCCGCCGTCGCCGTCATCACGGTCCTGCTCCTCCTAATCGCTACCGGTTACTACATCCGGGTTATGGTCCGCTCCGGGGAGGCGGCCCCTTGAGCGCGCCGGCGGCCACCATGGCCGGGACGAAAGGTTCCCGCTACCGGCGCGCTACTTGGTTGTGGCGCGCCGTGGCGGCCGTGTTCGTTGTGGTCATGGTGTTCCCCGTGTACTGGATGGTGAACTCGGCGTTCGAGCCCAATGGGCAGATCACGTCGTTGACGCCGAGCTTCTTCCCGGTGCACTTCACCTTCCACGATTTTGTGGACGCCGTCAACCGTCCGTGGTTCTGGGTCGACGCCCGCAATAGCCTGATGGTGGTCAGTGCTGCCGTGGTGCTGGTGCTCGTGGTAGCGTTCCTGGCGGCGACGGCAGTCACGAGGTTCCGCTTGCGGGGGGCCAAGGCCTTCTTGGTAATGATCCTCGTCGTCCAGATGGTACCTACGACAGCACTCGTCATCCCCCTGTACCTCCTGCTCGACAAGTACCACCTGACGGACAACTACCTCGGCCTCATACTCACCTACGTGACTATAACTTTGCCTTTCACAATATGGGCACTTCGCGGCTTTGTCCGGGCGGTGCCGGTGGACCTCGAGGAGGCCGCGATGGTCGACGGCGCTAGCAGGCTCGGGGCCTTCATCCGGATCCTCTTTCCGTTGGTCCTGCCCGGGCTGATCACGACCGGGGTCTTCTCGTTCATCACTGCCTGGAACGATTTCCTATACGTCAACGTGATAATGCAACAGAACTACCACCAGACCCTCCCGGTGTGGCTGTTTTCCTTCAGCACCAACACCGGGACCGATTACGGTGGCCTGATGGCCGGCTGTACGATAATGTCGCTGCCGGTCGTGGTGTTCTTCCTGTTGGTGCAAAGACGTATCGTGACAGGGCTGACAGCGGGAGCCGTAAAAGGATGAGCGAGAGCGTGCCGGGCCCCGGGCTCGGCCGGGTGATGGAGGCTGAGATGGCCGAGCAGCCGGCCCGGCTGGGCGCGCTTTTGTCGCGCCGTGGCGAGGTGGCCGAGCGGGTGAGCAAGGCCGTCCCGAGCCCTCTGGCTGGGACGGTCCTGGTGGCCCGAGGCTCCTCGGACCACGCCGCCACCTTTGGCGCCTACCTCCTCGAGATGGCGACCCATCGGCCGGTGGCGCTCGCGTCACCGAGCGTCTACACGCTCTACAAGGCAGAAACGGACTTCAGCGGTTATCTAGTCATCACCGTGAGCCAGTCGGGCCGTACCCCCGAGATCGTGGAAATGGCCGAGCACGCCCGGCAAAAGGGTGCCTGCACGGTGGCGTTCACCAATGACAGTGGGAGCCCACTGGCGCGGGCCGCGGAGTTGGTGGTGGATCTCGGCGCGGGAGAAGAGCGGGCGGTGCCGGCGACCAAGACTGTCACAGCCGAGCTGGCGGCGTTCGTTGTCGTGGCTAGTGCCCTCGGCGAGACCGGGGTGACCGAGCGAGCCGCAGAAGAGCTCCCGGGCCAGGTCGCCGCTGTTCTTGCCGACACGGCGCCGGCCGAAACGCTGGCTCGATGGCTGGTGGGCGCCGACCGCATCGCCACCGTGGCGAGAGGGCTCCTCTATGGGGCGGCCCAGGAAGTGGCGCTAAAGCTCGAGGAAACGACCGCTCGCTTCACGGCTGCCTTCTCGGCTGCGGACCTTCGGCATGGGCCGATCGCTATGGCGGCGTCGAGACCGAGCATCCTCGCGTTTGCGCACCCCGGGCCGGCCCAAGATGATGTGACCGGCCTCGTGGCCGTGCTGAGGGCGCGGGGGGCGGCGGTTCGCCTCGCCGGCCCCGTCGAGGGGGGCGAGCTCACCTGGCCTGGGTCCGCCCCAGAAGCGCTGGCGCCTGTACTGGCCGTGGTGCGGGGCCAGCAGCTGGCGCTGGCGCTGGCGCGCCTGATCGGGCGCGACCCCGATTCCCCGCCAGGCCTAAGCAAGGTGACGGTCACATGAACCCAGTGCAACGCTTCGTCATGTCGGCTCGGCGCGTGGCCACGCCGACCGAGATCCTGGAAAACGCCTTCGTCGTCGTCGAGGGAAGCACCATCGGCGAGGTCGGGACCGGCCGCCCACCCGCAGGGCCAGGGGAGTTGGTGGAGCTAGGCGACGTGCTCGTGGCGCCCGGGCTCGTGGACCTCCACGTGCACGGTGGCGGCGGGCACGATGTGAACTGCGAAACGCCCGAAGAAGCTGAGGCTGCAGTGCGCGAAGTCGTGCGCTACCACGCCTCCCACGGCACGACGTCGCTCGTTGCCACGACAGTGTCCGACACTCACGAGGTGCTGGCCAGTGCGGTCGAAGGCATCGCGCGGGTCGCGCGCGAGCGCGGCAGTGGCGTGCTCGGGACCAACCTCGAGGGGCCGTGGCTCTCGCCCCGACGAGCGGGGGCACAGTACCCGGGGGCCCTGCGGCCACCGTCGCTCGCCGAGCTTTCGGACCTGCTGGAGCGGGCGGGGGGCACCCTTAGGTTGCTCACCCTGGCGCCCGAGCTCCCAGGTGCCTTGGAGGTGGTGCGTGCCGCGACCGCGGCTGGAGTTGTGGTCTCGGTAGGCCACACAGACGCCGACTACGCGACGACGGTGGCGGCCTTCGATGCTGGCGCCAGCCAGGTGACCCACCTTTTCAACGGGATGGCGCCACTGCACCACCGCCGGCCCGGCCCCCCGGGGGCGGCGCTGACCGACCCGCGCGCTCACCTCGAGGTGGTCTCCGACGGCGTCCACCTCCACCCGGCCGTCATATCGATGGTCGCGGCCCTGGCTCCTGAGCGGATGCTGTTCATTACCGACGCCATCGGGGCGACCGGTTCCCCGCCCGGGCGCTACCGCCTCGGCCCGATCGAGGTCCTTGTGGACGAGAACCGAGCCGTGCTGGTTGACGGCAGCGGGACGATTGCCGGTAGCGTCCTCACGATGGACAGGGCAGTTGGTTTCGCCGTGAAAAGCGCCGGCGTGCCGCTCACCACGGCGCTCCGGGCTGCTTCCCTCACGCCCGCGTCGGTGCTCGGAGAAAAGGAAAAGGGCCGTCTCGGGGCTGGCGCGGACGCCGACATAGTGGTGCTCGACCGGGATTACCGGGCGGTCACCACCATTGTCGCGGGCCGTGTGGTGCACGACCCGGGTGGGCGCCTGGGGGCGCTCGGAGCTGGGTTGGGTGCTCCGTGAGCGCGCTCGCTCTCGTCCCGCGTCCGACCTCCGCTCGCAGCCTGGGCCGCGGCGCCTCGCTCTCCGACGGCATGGCCATAGCTGCCGACCCGGCTTGTGCTGGTGTGGGCGACCTGTTCGCCTGCGAGCTCGAAGCAGCCACGGGCTGGAGGGTGGAGAGGGCCGGAGCGGAGGCGAGCAGCCCGTCGGGTACCGTCCGGCTCCGCTTGGACCCCGAGCTTGGCCCTGGTGGTTCACCGGCCCTCCTTGGCGGGGCGAGCGAGGGCTACCGCCTGCGCGTGAGCGACGGCGTGATCGAGGTGGCTGGGGCCACGGCCGCGGGCGTTTTTTACGGGACCCGCACCTTGCGCCAGCTCTTGCCGGCCGCCCTGTTGCGGGCGGCCCCTCCGAAGCCATGGGGCCCGGTCGCCCTGGAGGGCGTCGAAGTGGTCGACGCCCCTAGGTTCGGGTGGAGGGCCATGATGTTCGACGTCGCCCGTCATTTCTTCCAAAAGAACTTCCTCTTCCGGCTGATCGACCTGGCGAGCCTTCACAAATTGAACGTCCTCCACCTCCACCTGACCGACGACCAGGGTTGGCGTTTCGAGGTCGAACGTTACCCGCGCCTAACCGAGGTGGGGGCATGGCGGCGCGAGTCCCCCGTCGGTCACTACCGGGAAGGCAAGAAAGACGGTAAGCCTCATGGGGGCTTTTACACTAAGGCCGACCTAGAAGAGGTCGTAGCCTACGCGGCCCGCCGGTTTGTGACCGTGGTCCCCGAGGTCGACATGCCCGGCCACACCCAAGCCCTGATCGCCGCCTACCCTGAGCTCGGCAACACGGGCCAGCAACTCGAAGTCCTGACCAACTGGGGCGGTAGCGACCACGTGCTCAATATGGAGGAAAGCACGGCCGCGTTCTGCGCCGGCGTGCTCGAGGAGGTTATGGAGATCTTCCCCTCGCCGTACATCCACATAGGAGGCGACGAGTGTTCGACAGTTGAGTGGGAAGCGAGTGAGCGCGCGGCTGAGCTCTGCAGGGAGCGCGGGCTCACTGGGCCACGGGCCCTCCAGGGCTGGTTCACTTCTCAGATGGCGGAGGCCGTAGCGGCCAAGGGCCGTTCGCTCGTGTGCTGGGAGGAGGTGCTCGACGCCGGCGCGCCGCCCGGGTGCCTGATCTCGCCCTGGCGGGCCACGAGCGCCCTGTCCGTCGCCAAACGGGCGGCGGCCTCAGGCCACCGCGTGGTCATGGCGCCAGAGCCTTGGGTCTACTTCGACTGGTCATACGCCGACAACCCAGCCGAGCCACTCGCCATCCGTCCCTCGATCAGCGTGGAGAAGGTCTACAGCCTGGAGCCGGTGCCCACAGGGCTCGAGAGAGAGCTCGAAGAGATGATCGTCGGTGCTCAATGCCAGCTCTGGACCGAGTACGTCGCTACTCGAGAGCATGCCGAGTACATGTTCTTCCCTCGCGCCTGCGCCTTCGCTGAGGCGGTGTGGTCCGACGGGAACCGCAGCTGGGCAGAGTTCGAGCCGCGTTTGGCGGCACATCTCGCCCGCCTTGACGCGCTCGGAGTCAACTACCGCCCGCTGGCAGGGCCGACGCCCGGGCAGGCCCGGGTCTGGCCGAGCTAGCCGGCCAGGTGGCCCGGCGACGCTACGTGTTTGGCGTCTTTCATCTGGAGGAGCGCCGAGTCAGCCCTCTTGGCCAGCACGTCGATCTCAGAGGGGTGGCCGGTGGCGAAGCCTGCGCTGACAGACACCCGGAGCCCGGGGCCGATGTCGCTCCAGTCGTCTCCTGCAACTGCGGCCGCGATCTCTTGGACGCGCCGGGCAGCCACATCCGGGCCGGCACCGGAGAGCAGCAGCACAAACTCGTCGCCGCCAAAGCGGGCGGCAAAGTCGTCGTCCCGGATGCTGGCCCGGAGCACGTCGGAGAGGCGGCGAAGGACGGCGTCACCGGCGCCATGACCGAAGCTGTCGTTGACGGGTTTCAGGTTGTCGAGGTCGAACACCAAGTAGGCCACCTGCTCAGGGCCCGAACTGACCAGGCGCTCGACGTGGCGCTCCAGCCCGCGCCGGTTTGCCAGCCCGGTCAGGGGGTCGGCGTGGGCGTCGCGCATGAGGGCGTCGCGTTCGTTGCGGAGCCGCTCGGACGCGAAGGTGGCTCGCATGCCGGCGACGCTGGCCAAGCGGCTTCTCGCACGCTGGGCCGTGAGCGCCCGAGCATTGCGCAGCCCGGCCGTCATTCTGCCGGCCGCCAGCGCCTCGAGCTCGGCGGCCTGGTGAAGAGCCATGAAGTAGTTGGGCCCGCTCCCGCCTCCTGCCCTGAGTACCTCGACGGCCCGCTCAGCAGCCTCCACCGCTGCCGCGTGCCCGATGACGTCGAGGTGGAGGGCCTTGGTCAGGTGGAGGTCACCCTCCCACTCGGCGAGCGCCTCGTGTTCGCCCACGTAGCGGGCCATCTTCTCGACCTCTTGGGAGCGATCGAAGCCGGCGAGCACGTCCACCACCAGCGCAGCGATGCGCACGTGGTCCCGCCACTCGGCCGGCATGTCGAGGCATTCGGTGGTAGCAACGAGCGCTCGCTGCACCTCACGGCACTTGCGTACGGCGGGGAGGTCACCAAGTTCGCGTTGCACATATGCCAAGTCCACCTGGACCATGACCCGGTCCAAGGCGAGCGCCGCCCGGTGCAAGAGAGGGTCCTTGGCGAAGGGGTCCACCTCGTCGACCATGGCCTCAGTGGCGGCGAACTGTTCGTCCGCCAGTTCCCAGAGCCGCCGGTGCCACATCGAGAAGGCAACCCGGAAGTGAGCCGCCGCCCTTACCACGGGGTCGCCTTCGGAGGATTCGAGCATTACAGCCGCCTTGGCCAGGTCGTCGTCCGCCTGGCCCCCCATCTCGTTATTACGGACTATG
>DAHWQF010000204.1 GCA_027334785.1 Acidimicrobiaceae bacterium | reverse complement strand
CGGGGCGGTCGCCCCCTGGGCCGGAGCCCGCACTGAGTACTTCGGCCGCTTGCTGCAAGGGGTTGCCGAGACCTTCGGCATCTCGACCTCGGTGCCGTGGCGCAAGCTGAAAAAGCAAGACCAAAAAGTGATCTTGTACGGTTCAGGCAGCACGCAGGTCCACCTCCACTACAAAAACCGTTTCGGTCGCACGCGCTCCTATTACACCCACTACGAGGGCGTCATACCGTTCCTGCAGCGCCGCCACGCCGAGGCGGAGTCCGACTCGACCCGCGAGCAGATCGAGGGCTATATGCGGGAGGTGCCGTGCCGGGCCTGCGGCGGAGCGCGCTTGAAGCCCGAAAGCCTCGCCGTCACCATAGGCGACAAAAGCATCTTCGACTTGTGCGACCTGTCGATCCGCGACGCCACGCGGTTTGTTGGGGACCTCACGCTGTCCGAGCGGGACCACCTGATCGCGGACCGGGTGCTCAAGGAAGTGAGGGCGCGCCTGCAGTTTTTGGTAGACGTCGGCCTCGACTACCTCTGTCTCAACCGCAGCGCCGGCACTCTGGCCGGCGGGGAGGCGCAGCGCATCAGGCTCGCCTCTCAGATCGGGAGCGGTCTCGTGGGGGTGCTTTATGTGCTCGACGAGCCTTCGATCGGCCTTCACCAGCGCGACAACGGCAAGCTGATCGACACCCTGCTGCGCTTGCGAGACCTCGGTAACACCGTGATCGTGGTCGAGCACGACGAGGAGACGATCCGCCACGCCGACCACGTGGTGGACATCGGCCCGGGTGCCGGCGAGCACGGCGGGCGGGTGGTGGTGTCGGGCAGCGTGAATGACCTGCTGCGCACCAAGGCGTCCCTGACGGGCCAGTACCTGTCGGGCAAGCGCTTTATCCCGGTACCGTCGCTGCGGCGGCCACCGGCCGGGTGGCTGGTCGTGCGCGGCGCGAGGGAGCACAACCTGGCGGGCATCGACGTGGAGTTCCCAGTCGGGTGCTTCGTGGTCGTAACAGGCGTTTCTGGTTCAGGAAAGTCGACCCTCGTCAACGACATCCTGCTCCGGGCCATGATGAACCGCATCTACAAGTCCAAGGAGGTGCCCGGCAGGCACAAGCGGGTGGACGGTATGGAAGCCTTCGACAAGGTCGTCGACGTCGACCAGTCGCCGATCGGCCGCACGCCTCGGAGCAACCCTGCCACCTATACGGGCGTCTTCGACCACATCCGCCGCCTTTTCGCGACTACCACGGAGGCCAAGGTACGCGGTTACCAGCCAGGCCGCTTTTCCTTCAACGTGGCGGGGGGCCGGTGCGACGCCTGCGCCGGCGACGGCACGATCAAGATCGAGATGCACTTCCTGCCCGACGTCTACGTGCCCTGCGAGGTCTGCAAGGGGGCCCGTTACAACCGGGACACTCTTGACATCACGTTCAAGGGCAAGAACATCGCAGAGGTCCTCGACATGTCCTGCGAGGAGGCCGCAGAGTTCTTCTCCAACCAACCGGTCATAAGCCGCCATATGCAGACCCTGGTCGACGTCGGCCTTGGTTACATAAAGCTCGGGCAGCCAGCGCCGACGCTGTCCGGGGGCGAGGCCCAGCGGATAAAGCTTTCCTCCGAGCTGTCGCGCCGTTCTACTGGGCGCACGCTCTACATCTTGGACGAGCCGACCACTGGGCTTCACTTTGAGGACGTGCGCAAGTTGCTCGGGGTGCTGGCGCGCCTGGTGGACCAAGGCAACACCGTGATAGTGATCGAGCACAACCTGGACGTCATCAAGACGTCCGACTGGATAATCGACCTCGGCCCCGAGGGCGGCGACGGGGGAGGACGCCTGGTTACCGCCGGCACCCCCGAGCAGGTCGCCAAGTGCGCCGACAGCTACACGGCGAAGTTCTTGGAACCTGTTCTCGCGGGCGCCAAGTTCAACTGAGCCGCCCTTGGCCCCGTCGGGCCCCGCTCGTCACGACCGGCACGAGCGCTGCCCCGCCCGAGGTTGTCAAGTCCTGCCCAACGTCTCGCTCCGGGCTGGCACGGGGCGGGCCTTCCTTACGAGGGCCCGAACCTCGTAGCTGGCTTTACACCGCTTCACGCGGGGACTTTTGCGTAGGGACTGGTGAGCGGCTAGAGAGCCTGGCGTCAGCCGTCGCCGCGTAGCCAGGCGGCAAAGAAAGGGTCGGCCACGACCAGCACCCCGTCCCTTTCCACCACGTCGTCGTTTTCCAGCAAGGGGAGCAAGGTCTTGCGGACGCTGCTCCCGGTCGCCAGGCCTACGCTCCGAGCGAAGGAGGCAGAATAGGGCTGGGCCACCGGTTGGTAAGCGAGCGTCGTGATCACGCGGACTTGCGCCGGCGAGAGGCGGGCAAGTAGCTCGGCGAACAGGGCAGCATCGTGGGCGACAGCGCGGGCCATGCCGGCGTCGACGGCCCCACGGTCGACCCTGCTGGTCGCAGCTTCGAAAGCGTCGTAGGCGAGGTGCTGGACGTCGTTTGGGACGGGTCCCGCCAGGTCGAGGATATAGCGCGCCGTCGTGCCGTCCATCGGTCGCCCACCTGTTACCGCGCGCGCCACCAGATAAGCGACCATTTCGTCTTCGGGAATGGGACCGAGCGTGATGCGCTGGGCCATGCCGTAAAGCGGTGCCTCGCGATGCGAGACGAGCCTCTCCATCAAGTGGCGTTTCGACCCTGCGAGCACGAGGCCGACCGCGGGGTAAGCGTCCGCGAGGCCCTTCAGCAGGTTGGGAAGTTGCAAGCCGACCAAGTCCAAGGCCTGGAACTCGTCAAGGACGAGGGCAACTGGCCGGCGTCCTTGCTCCTCTGCCAGCAGTGCGTACACGTCGCTCACCACTTCGTCGAGCTCGCGAGCTCCCAGGGCGGCGTCAAAGCCGAAGCGCGGGTTCCCGGCTTGGTCAAAGCTGACCGTGGGGGCTACCCGCAACCGCCGGACGAACTCTGGGACCGCCTGGCGTGCTCGTGCCCATCGGGCGCCGCGGATTTGGAACGCTGCCCCAGCCAAGAGCGCGGCGAAGCGCGAGGGGCTGCCGGCGTGGAGCAGGTTGGCCTCGACGATGGCGGCTGGCGGACGCGATGCGGCCAGGCGCGCTTGAGCAGCCCTGTGCAGCGACGTTTTGCCGTACCGGCGAGGCGAGACTAACACGACGTTGATGCCGTCGCGCATCCGGGCAACGAGAGCGTCGAGCTCCCTGCGCCGGCCCGTGAAGAAGTCGCCTTCGGCGGGCGTCCCGTAATGGAAGGGGTTATCAGAGGGCACCCGTTCAGTGTACTCATTGGCGATGTGCTAAAAAGCAAACTACCAAATTAGACAACGATTGGGTTCTGCGGCCTCCCACCTTCCGCGCCGGCCAACCCTGGCCCCCGCCCAAAAACGAGCCCCCCAGGCTCCGGTACCCGGGGGGCTCGTGTCGCGTACCGCCTCACGGCGGGACGTCAAGGTCTGGAACTGCTAGCTCAGTGGCCGCGCCCGCGATGGTCCCGGTCGCGCTTTGGCTTGGGCGCCTGCTTGGGCGAGCGGTCCTTGCCTACGAGCCCGCGGCGGAGGTAGGCGAGCGCCCTTTGGTAGTCCCTGTTCGCCGTCACGAGCGCTCGATTGGAGGTGACGATGTTGGTGTTGACGCTGGCGAACAAGGCGTGGTTCGCGCTCCACTCGGCCGGCGTGAAGGTGAGCAATTGGGCGGTGAGCCCCGACGTCGCCGCCGTTATCACCTGGCCTTGGGCTTGTATGTCGGAGACGAGCGGGTCGAGCACGCCCTGGTTGGAGGAATTGACCTGGCCCTGCAGCGAGCTGACTTCCTGGTTGAGGGCGGGGACAACCACGTTGTCCATGTAGTCGACGCGGATCACGTCTTGGACGACCGGGACGACGAGATAGTAGACGCGTAACTGGGTGAAAATACTGTCATAGTCGGCGAGAGCTTGCGCGACCGTGGTGTCCGAGGCGATCTTCGTGCCGAGAGCCTGCAGGTCCGAGAGGTCAGCCTGCATGATGCTCACCAGGGTCGCCTGGTCGGAGCCGAGGTACGACTTCGACTGGACGACGGCTATCGCGGCGTTGAGCGAGGCGACCCGGCGGGATATGTCCCGAGACGCCCTGGCCTTGATGGCTGCGAGACGCCCTGGCTCGGAGGTGGTGCTCGTCGTGGTGGGCATGCTGGTCGACGTGGTGGTGGTGGTCGGGTGGTGGTCGAGGTAGCGGGCCGCCTGGTAGTAGTAGCGCTCGGCGTCCCAGATGGCCCGGTCGGCCGAGGCCACGGAGGAGCGGGCGGGCTCGAGCAGTTCATGGTTGGCGTTCCAGTCTGCCGGCGTGAAGCCGAGCAACTGGCCCGTGAGCCCCGATGTCGCGGACGACGCCAGCTGGACCTCGTTTTGCATGTCGGCGACCAGTGGCCCGATCACGGCCTGGTTGGAGGAGTTCTCCTCGGCCTGGATCCCCGAGATATTGGAGTTGAGGTCGGGGACCAAGATGTTGTCGACATGGTCGATGTTGACCACCAGGCTGTCGGCCGGGAGCACCAGGTAGTACACGCGAAAGCCGGTGAATATCGTGCTCGCGTCGGCGACCGCCTGCTGGATCGTGGTGTCCGATTGGATCTTGGCGTTTAAAGTCTGCAGGCCGCTTATGTCGGACTGCATTTTGCCGACCATGGTCGCCTGGTCGGGGCCGAGGAACGAATAGGACTGGACCTGCGCTATTGCTTTGTTGAGCGAACGGATCCGCACGGCTATCCGGTTGGCCGCCCGGGCCTTCACTGCCTCGAGCGACCCTCGGAAAAGCGGGACCGTGACTGCGGGCGGGGTGCCCGGCTTGCCTTGGGCGGCGGCCGGGGCAGAGGCGAGAGCGAGCGAGCCGGCGCCGGTCGCCAGCGCGAGCGAAAGCGCCGCCGCGCCGCCGAGGTACCGTCTCCCACCTCGCAAGCCCAATTGCTCGTTGTCCATCTGGTTAGGCCTCCTTGGTTTGCCTCGGGTTGTTTCGTACAAATAGTTGTTGACGTTTATGAGGCACTCTCGGGGGAGCTGTGATGGTCCTGTGAAGTCCAGGTGGCCGGGAGGCCAAGATGGCGGGCGCCGGTGCCCCCTGGGCCGCGCCAAAATGGGGACCATGCTCGAACGCCCGCCCGCCGGCGCCATACCCGACGCGCCCGGGAGCTACCAGTTCCGGGACCGGGACGGCCGGGTCATCTACGTGGGCAAAGCGAAGTCGCTCCGCCAGCGCCTCTCCAGCTACTTCCAGTCCGCAGGCGTCCTGCCACCCCGTACTGCGCAGATGGTCGCCTGCGCCGAAAGCGTCGAGTGGATCCAGGTGCGCAACGACGTCGAGGCCCTCATGCTCGAGTACAGCCTCATAAAGCAGCACAAGCCGCGTTTCAACGTCCGCCTTCGTGACGACAAGAGCTACCCGTTCCTCGTGCTCACGACCGGCGACCACTGGCCGCGTGCCACCGTGCGGCGGGGCAAGCCTTCCGGCACCGCCAACCGCTACTTCGGCCCCTATGCGCACGCCTACGCGATCAGGGAGACCCTCGATCTGTTGCTCAGGACGTTCCCGGTGCGCAGCTGCAGCGACGCCAAATTCGCCCGCCACGAGCGGCTCGGCAAGCCTTGCCTCACGTACCACATCGAGCGCTGCGCCGGCCCCTGTGCCGGTCTTGTGAGCCACGAGCAGTACGAGGAGCTCGTGACCGAGTTCGCGACCTTCCTCGATGGAGACACGGCACCGGTGGTGGGAAAGCTCGAGGCCGAAATGCACGAGGCGGCAGCCAACTTGGAGTTCGAACTGGCTGCGCGCCTCAGGGACCGGCTGGCCTCGGTGCGCCGGGCGATCGAAAAGCAGCAGATGGTCACCGAGAAGGCTGAGGACCTCGACTGTTTTGCCTTGGCCGAGGACGAGCTCGAAGCAGCCGTCCAGGTCTTTTACGTGCGGAGGGGCCGCGTCGTGGGGAGGAAGGGCTTCATCGTCGACAAGGTGGAAGACCTGGAGGCGCCGCAGCTCCTGGCGAACGTCTTACACCAGCACTATTCGGAGGCCCTGAACGGGGTGCCGCCGCTCGTGCTGGTACCGGGTGAGGTGGACGAGGCCGACCTGCTCCTCGAGTGGCTGAGCGGCCTCCGTGCTGAGAGCGCTGCCGGCGGCGGCACCAACACCGAGATCGAGTGGTGGGCGGCCAGCGGCAAGCGCCGCCCGGAGCGCAGCGTCAACCCGACCGCGGGGGGCCAGAGCCGGGTGCGCTTCCATGTCCCCCAGCGAGGCGACAAGAAGGCCTTGTTGGAAATGGTGGCCAAGAACGCGAGCGAGGAGCTGGCCCGGCACAGGCTGAAGCGTTCAGCCGACCACAACGCGAGGGCCCGTGCCCTAAACGCCCTCCAAGAGGCCCTGGGCCTGCCCGAAGCGCCGCTCC
>DAHWQF010000203.1 GCA_027334785.1 Acidimicrobiaceae bacterium | reverse complement strand
ATGGTGGCCGGGTAGGGGGCGGCCGGCAGCGGGAGCAACAGCTCGGTGGCGGCCAGCTCGCCCACGGTTGGCCAGCGGGCCTTGGCGCCGTCGGCAGGCGGCTCCTCGATGCCCCTCGGGCTGCGCAGCCGTGCGTCGCCCTTGGTCGCCCAGAAGCGGTCCAAGCTCACCTGGGCCGCCTCGGGGGTCTCTGCCGACAGCGTCCTCCACCACCTGCCAGTGGCGAAGCGGACTGCTGCTTCTACCGATCCCTTACGGTTGCCCCGCCGGGGAGGGCAGACCGCTATGGCCGCCCCGTAGTGCTTTGCAACGGGGGCGAAGCTGGCCTGTACGTCGCCGCTGGCGGGCACGACGACGGTCGACATGCGGTCCACCCGCCAGTGCTTGGCCGTGCCTCCCAGGCGCCGCATCACCCCGTCCATTGCCTCGACCAAGTACGGCTGCTGCGTGGCCGGGCAGATGACGCCACGGCTGCGCCCCGAGTAGGGCAGGGTGCCGAGCAGCACGTACGCCGTGGCTCCCCAGGGGGACTTGCGCCGCTCGAACCAGTCCCATTGGACCTCGTCGCCCGCTGGGTGCTCTATTTCGATCGTGTCCCGGCCCCGGACGCCAGAACAGGCCTCGCAGTGGGGCCGCAGGCCAGCCAGCCGGAGCTGGCGGGCGAAGGAGGGGTAGCTGCAGGCATAGCCGAGCTCGGTCACCTCGTCGTAGAGGGCGCTCGCCCAAACATGTGGGTCGTCGGCAAAACGAGCCTGTAGGTAAGGGACGAAGCGCTCCAGTGGGTCAGGCCCGGCTCGGTGCCGTTCACCCGGCACCCTCTTTCCTTCGACGTAGTACTTGACCGTGCGCCAGTCTCGCCCGATGTGGCGGCCAATAGCGGCGTACGACCAACCTCTTTTCCTGAGTGCAGTGATCTCCACGTCTTCTCCATGTGTGATCATGGCGTTCGGGTTCCTCCCAGTGCTCTAGGGAACAGTCACCCAAAGCATGGGAGGGGCCCAGTAGCCAGTTGGTGGACCTTCTCTCTTCAGGCCCACCAAGGCACTCAGGTACCTACATTTTCGGTGATCGACGTCCTACATGATCACGTGATCCTCAACAACATCGGCAGCCCACAGTCAGAGCGAGGGCTGCGACTGCCTTGGGGGGACGTGAGATAGCGTCTGTGGTGTCCTAGGCAAAATGGGGTAAATCGCCCACATCGACCAGGGCAGGCGGGGTAGCCTCATGTGCCTGCCACAGAGGTCTACTGGAGACCAGTGTGGCGGACACATTTCGGTGGAACCCACGTCCCTGGGCCCTTATGAAACGGGAGTACCGTCTCCGTCGGGCAACCTGGACCGTATGGCCTGCCTCGTGGCCAGTTGCCTGGCCCGTCTGACAAGTCCCCGCCTGACACTGGTCCTCCTTTTGCTGGGAGCTGGCGGGGGCTGGGCGCGTCAAGCGCACCCAGCGGGAAGAAACGCTTTTAGGAGTTTTCCTGTCACGGGGCCTGAGGGAACGCCGTACTTTCACTTCTACCTTGGTACGGCACTCCAAGGCACCGGAAGACCTGTTGAAGAACACATAGGCCTGTCCTGCAAGGCCCCTGGAAACTATCCGTTCAGAAGCTGAATGGTCCCTGTCGGCAGAGAAACCACAGTGCCTGCACCACGCCCAGTGGTAGCCAGGCTGGGCGTGCCTATCGGGAGAGGGGCAGTGGTGGATGGGCGCCAGGCACCTCGGGCAGGTGGACGATGTGCCCCTGGCCGGGACGGTCACTACCGCGATGCCCACCTTCCTGGCCAGGTGGCGGAGAGCGAGGAGCAGTTCTGAGCGCACGGCGTTGGAGGCCCTGGTGTTCTGCTTCTTGCCGTGCCCACGGTTCTCCATGGTGCGGAGGTCTTCCCCGTAGATGACAGTCGCGTGGTTGGCTACCGCCTGGTCGACAAGCCAACGGGCCCCTGCCCATGCAAGCTCGTGGTTCAGGTGGCCTTGACGGAGGGAGATGAAGGCAACCTCCCTTTTGTAAACGTCGAGCTTGTCCTGGAGGGGCTGGCGGGCACAGTCCCCTACCTTCATGCCACGAAGGAGCTTCTCTAGCTGTTTGGACTTGGCGGCAATGACTTCTCTTTGCCTACGGAGCCGGTGGACCTTTGATGTCATCTGGGCTGTGTTGAAGCGAAGGGGCTTCCCGTCGGTGTGGGTGTCACCGCTGCCCTTGTCGTAGTAGCCGATGGAAGCGGTGATGAACGTGTTCACCCCCCAGTCATAGCCGAGGCCGACATGGTGGGCCATCTTCTTCTCGGTCTTTGGGACTTTCCTCACCCAGGGGAGGTCGGCCCTCACGCGTCCTGTGACCAGCCTAAGGGTGGGAGTCTTCAAAGTGCTGCCTGGGGTGACATTAGGGGGCAGGTCGAGCGGCAGGCTTACCCATGACCAGTCCTTGACGCTCGCCGGGTGCGCCACCAGAGGCAGCTGTACAGTCAGCACAGCCTTCCTTTCGCCTACCCTCTCTAGCCTCACCATCTGACGGTCCGCGGCAGCCAAGGCAAGGACAGGGCCAAAGGAGGCTACTGGCTCCAGGTCGCAAATACCAGCCGGCAGCTTGTCGTTCTCTTCTAGGTAGGAGACGACCTGGCGGGTACGGTTGCGGACGGTCGCCTTATCGGTCCCCTCAGGCACTGCCTCCCACAAGGCGTCCCATTCCTTTTCCGTACGTTTGAAGGGGTCCTCGGGCCAGGTTGCCAGCAGCCCCTTTATGACCTCGTCGGCCCAGGCCGACTGGCGGAGACGGCGTACGACCTGTTCTTCCACGGTCCTCTTGAACCGGTCAGAGAAGTAGGCGCCAGGGGGCGACGGACAGGCCCATCCGAGCCGGCGCCCCGCCATGTAGGCATTGGAGGGCAGCCCCTCTCCGTCCAGTCCTGTGCCACCGGCCAGGGCCCTAATGTCTTCAGGGTTGTAGTGCTCGGAGAGCATCGTCGTCCCAAGCTCCCTGGTAAGGGTAATGGCGTACCCGGTCCTTTCTGCCACACGGGCCGCTGTGAGCAGCTCTCCTGTAGAAAGGTCCGTACCTTTGCCGGCCCGGCAGGTGGCAGTAGACACAAGCTCGTCAGGGCGCAGGAACACCGCTGTCGTCCTTCACGTGCTCTTTGGCTGCGCCCAAGAGGCGCAGCTTTGCTTCCCTACTGCGGATGCCGTACATCCGCCCCGCAAAAGTGGCGACCAGGGACATGAAGTCAGAGAGGAGCTCTTCCATGCCCCCGCCCTGGCTCTTTTGATGAAGGACTTCTACCTTCACCCCGTCACGGGCGAAGAGGTCGGTCACCCATTTGGCCCCAAACCTCGCAAGACGGTCCTCGTGGGTGACTCGCACGACGTCGCATTTCCCTTCGGCCGCCATCTTCAAAGCTTTGGCGAGCCCTGGGCGGTTCTCCCTGAGGCCAGAGGCCTTGTCCTTTACGACAGCCACGACAGGGCCTTTGGACGTGGACCTCAGTTCTGCCTCCTGGGCCGCTAGGGAACTTTCCTGGCCAGTTGTGCCAGACACCCTCACGTACAGCAGCTCACGGCCGCTGCCATGTTCCCTCATCGTCGTGCCAGAGAAGGCGTCGAGATCGGCCACAGAGAACCGCCGCTCTGTCCCGACCCACACAAATGGCAGTTGCCCTTCGTCAGCCCACCGCCTAATGGTGTCGGGGTGCACTCCCAACCTCTTTGCCGCGACGCTGACCCTGACACGTTCCATACCCTCTAGTATACACTACTTTGCATGAGGCAGCAACCAACTGTCGCGTACCCTACTTCGTCGACTGCGTCGAGCAAGGGCGCATGCCGGAACAGGGGAGCGGCGAGCAGGCTCGCGACGCACTTCTCGTTTCACTGGCCGTCAACCGCTCTCTCGCGAACGGCCGGGTGGAGGCAATTTGAGCATCCCCGGCCATGGGGGGGGCGACCCTGGCGCTCCCCTGCCGGGCGGCCAAGCGGCTCCGAACTTCCTGGCCGGATTACACAGTACATAGCCTCGCAATTGCCTCAGCTACCTCTCCGCGCTGCTAGGGGTGCCACAGTTCCGCTCTCCCGCCGGCATCGGCTTCTATCTCAAGAAGACGGTTCCACTTTGCGGTGCGCTCCGAGCGCTGAGTGGAGCCAACCTTCACCTGCCCAGCACGCCACCCCACAGCCAGGTCGGCGAGCCAGTAGTCTTCGGTGTCCCCCGAACGAGCACTGACCACCGTCGCGTACCCGCCCGCCTGCGCGGCCCTCAACACTGTCGAGGTACGAGAAAGGGTGCCCGCCTGGTCCGGCTTCACCAACACGGCGTTGGCGACACCCAAGCTCAGTCCTTGGTTCAACCTCGCAAGGTCAGTGGCGAACAGGTCGTCGCCTATCAACTGGTGGCTCTGGCCCAGGCGCCGGCTTGCTTCTCCCCAATTGGCCCAGTCGTCTTCATAGAGCACGTCCTCTAATGAAATGACCGGGTAGCGCCGGCACCACTCAGACACGCGCTCCAGCCATTCGGCCGGGCTCAACTGCACGCCCTCCAAGCCCAGGTTGTAGGTGCCGGCACTATAGAACTGGTTGGCCGCTAGGTCGATGGCGATACCGACGTCCTGCCCCGGCACAAAGCCGGCCATCTCAAGCGCGTCGGTGACAGTAGAGATGGCTGCCTCGTTGGTCCCGAGCCAGCCGGCCACACCGCCCTCGTCGGCGACGAGCCCAGAAGGCACCCCCGCCCTTGCTAGCAAGTCCGCAGTAGCCTTTCTCGCCCGCCACGCCCATTCGAGGCACTGAGCAAAGGTGGTGGCGCGAAGCGGCACGACGAGCACATCTTGGATGTCGATCGTGCGCGGGCCATGAGCGCCACCAGCTCCGGCATGTGCTCCTCCCGAGATCATGTTGACCATAGGCCGAGGCAACAACGCTGGGCCGTCGCCAGCCAGGGCCCGCCACAAAGGCCGGCCGGACTGGTCCGCAAAAGCAAGCGCCGTCGCCAACGAGACCCCGAGGACGGCGTTGGCCCCCAAGTTAGCTAGTTGCGGGTCACCGTCTACGCTCTCCATAACTGCGTCGAGCTGGGACTGGTCCTCCGCGTCGAGCCCGACCACTGCGGCAGCCAAGACATCGTTCACAGCTGCCACGGCCTGCTGGGCCCCTCGCCCGCCGTAACGTTCGCCCCCGTCCCGGCGCTCCCGGGCTTCGTGGCCGCCCTTCGACTTCCCCGCAGGTACGATCGCCCGGCCCTGACCTCCGCCCTCTAGGGTGACCTTGCAGCCTACGGTCGGCAGCCCCCTCGAGTCCAGGGCCTCCCAGGCCCAAACCGTGCGCACGGAGTTGTTGCTCATTTAGATGATGCACGGTCACGGAGTTCGAACAGCTCCGTAAGGGAACCAGGCGGTTCGCGCAACAGGCTTACGCCGAGGCTCCACGCTACCTGCTGGCCCCGTTCGCTCAAGTACTCCACCGGCGACTTCCCTCGGACGCGCGCCAAGAGAAGGCAGGCAACATGGCTCAAGACATAGGGCCAAGAGAACTCCGGAACCCCGCCGGCCCCCGCTTCGTACGCCTGTGCGAAAGCAAAGGTGCAAGTGTCCAGCCGCTCAGCGCACTTGGGGATGTGGACCGATTTTAGGACCAGGTGGCAGATCATGAATGCGACGTCGAACGCGGGGTCGCCACGATGGGCCACCTCGAAGTCGACCACCCACAGGGCCCCGGCTCCGACCAGCACGTTCTTGGGTGAGAAGTCGCCATGGACAAAGCAGATCCTCCGCTGGCGCAGTTGCTCGGCCAAGCCCAGCACGTCGGGGGCCAACTCTGGTGCCCTGGCCGCCACCGTCGCGTAGTACGGGTTGAGCCGCAGGTGTTCGAAGTGCAAAATGCCCTCTAGCTCCGCGGGCAGCGTGCCTTGCGCCAAGGTGCCCATGTGCCAGGTGGCGAGCACCTCGCCCAGCCTCTCAGCCACCCATGGCTGTGGCCCGCCGCCCAACAACAGCCGTTTCCAGTCGGACCAGCCTCTCGGTGCCCTCTCCACCGTCAGGCTGTGGCGCTGGGGGTCCCGGTCCACCACTCGCGGCACGACACCCGGCGTCAGCTCGCCGGCAAGTACTAGCGCTGCAGCTTCGACCCCTGACCGTTCTTCGGGTGCGTACCACTCCTCTGCCACTCGGAGCTTTGGCAGTGCCTGCTTCACCACTACGTCCCTCTCGTAGCCGCGGACGCCTAGCACTACGTTGCTCACGCCGCCGCCCAGTGTCTCTACTTCGACGGCCCTCCCCTCCCGGAGGACCCCGCGCCCGACCAGGTAACCGACCACGCTGCCGGCGTCCAGCAAGGTGCTGTCACTACTGCTCAGGACCACATTGCTCAGGCGGGCCGGGCTACGACTTGCTTGCGGAGGTAGTCATAGTAAGTGTCAGCCGCGTTCACGCCGCC
>DAHWQF010000202.1 GCA_027334785.1 Acidimicrobiaceae bacterium | reverse complement strand
CCCCGCAGATATCGCAGATATCGCAGATATCGCTCTAGTACATGACTACCTGACCCAGCGCGGAGGCGCAGAGCGGGTGGCCCTGTGCATGCTCAAAGCGTTCCCCTCAGCCGCCCTGTACACGACGTTGTTCGAGCCCTCAGCCACTTACCCGGGGTTCCAGCAGCACCAGGTGGTCACCAGCCCTCTCAACCGCCTTGGCGTGTTCCGGCGGCACCACCGCCTCAGCTTACCTTTACTTGCCCCCGCAGTCTCCTCCATGCATGTACCCGCCAAGGTAACCATATGCAGTTCAAGCGGTTGGTCCCATGGGGTCCAAGCTGCGGGCCGCAAGGTTGTCTTCTGCCACGCGCCTGCGAGGTGGCTTTACCAGGGCTCGCGCTACCTCGGTGCGCATAATGTGCCCGCGAAACTGGCGCTCGCGGCACTGAGCTCACCGCTACAACGGTGGGACCGCAGAGCGGCCCTAAGTGCGCACCGGTACTTGGCAGTGTCCACCATGGTGTCCCAGCAGATCAAAGATGCCTATGGCATAGAAAGTGAGGTCTTGGCATCCCCCGTGACGCTCAACCCCTCGGAGGTTGCACGGGAGGTCCCCGGGGTCGAGCCGGGCTACCTCCTCCTCGTCTCCCGGCTACTTCCCTACAAGAACGTTGACTTGGCAGTGCAAGCAATGAAGGACTTGCCCGACCATTGCCTGTTCGTCGTCGGCAAAGGACCGGAGCGCGAAAGGCTGGAGCGAGAGGCGCCATCGAACGTCAAGCTGCTAGGGACCGTGACGGACGAAGAACTTCGCTGGCTCTACCAAAACTCCGTTGCCATCATCGCACCCTCGTTCGAGGACTTCGGCCTCACCCCACTTGAAGGGGCCGTAGCGGGCAAACCAACGATCGCCCTAAGAGCTGGCGGCTACCTAGACACGGTCGTAGAAGGCATAACCGGCGTGTTCTTCGACAAGGTCGAGCCAAAAGCTCTTCGACAAGCGGTCGTGACAGCGTTATCCGAGCACTGGGACGGACCCGCCATCCAGGCACACGCCTCACTCTTCTCGGAAGACCGTTTCGCCAGAAGGCTGCGCCAGATAGTCGCAGAAGAGATTGAATTCTTGAATTAGCATTAGTCACGACTCGAGAGAGGATGCCACGGGCACAAGAATAGTTGCACGGCGACGAAGAGACCTGGGCCATGGTAATGAGGAGGTACAACGCGAAAGTCGCCAACACAAGGCCGTCAGCGAACCGCGCTAGCAGATCTTGTAGCAGATCTCCGGTTGGACGCAGCAAGGGCGACCGGGCGACCAGAGGGTCTCGAGACGCTCTTGTTGGGTCTCGCCTGGTCCCGCGGCGTTCAAGCCCTTGCCCTCTACCGCATCGGCCGTCTGGTCGCCGCTGCCGGGATGCGCCCGGTTGCTGAGACCCTGCAGCGCGTGGCGCAGGTCCTCTACGGTATCGACATCAGCTATGAAGCGGATATTGCACCAGGCGTTACTATCCGTCACGGCGTTGGCATTGTAGTTGGCAACCGAGCGAAAATCTGCAGAGATGTCGTCCTCTTCCACGGAGTGACGGTCGGCAACCGGTTGTCCGGTTCAAAGGAGCGCCCTGATGGAATGCCGGTCATCGAGGAGGGCGTCTTGGTCGGTGCCGGCGCAGTAGTCCTTGGGCCCGTCACCGTGGGCGCCGGGAGCATCATCGGAGCGAACACCGTAGTCACAAAAGACGTCCCTCCCGGCTCCATAGTTACAGGACCACCACCCGTATACAGGACCGGGGCGTTCCTCCGATCGGACCTTGGGTAACTCCGCCACGTATAAGGGGTAGCGCGGCACAGCTGATGCTGACTCCTCGTGCCGCAGCCCCGCGCTCTGCGAGCGTTGCGCTCGAAGCGGCTGGCTCGTGAGCTCCAGCCTCTCATTGAGCCGCCTCGCTGCGAGGTGCCGCCAAAGAAAAACGAGATCCTGCAACAACGACCGTTACGTTACTGACCTACCGAAAGCGGGCGCTACAGCACCGAACGAGGTCATGGTCTCCCGCACGAGGGCTGTTTTGTTACCGTGGGAGCCATGGCAAGAGTCGCCATCATAGGGGCCGGGTACGTCGGCCTTACCACTGCAGCCTGCCTCGCCCACCTGGGCCATGAGGTCCGCTGCAGCGACGCCGAGCCTGAGCGGGTGGAGAAGCTCTCGAAGGGCCAGGTGCCGATCGTCGAGGACGGCCTCCCCGAGCTCGTGCGGGACGGGCTCCGCTCCGGGAGGCTCTCCTTCGGGGCCTCTAACGTCTGGGCAGCCGAAGGCGCTGGCTTCGTCTTCCTGTGCGTCCCGACGCCACAAGGGCCGAGCGGGCGAGCCGACATGTCCTACATCGAGGACGCCGCCAGCGAGATAGGCCCCCACCTCCTCCCCGAGAGCATCGTGGTCAACAAGTCCACGGTCCCGGTCGGCTCGACCAAGGTGGTGGAACGCTCCCTCGGGCGGTCCGACGTTGACGTCGTGTCCAATCCCGAGTTCTTGCGGGAGGGCTCGGCCGTGCACGACTTCTTGCACCCCGACCGGATCGTGATCGGTGCCGAGGACGAGTCGGTGGCGATCAAGGTGGCCGGCCTCTTCCTCCGCACCTCTGCCCCCCTGGTCGTCACGGACCCGGCGAGTGCTGAGACAATAAAGTACGCCTCCAACGCATTCCTGGCCACCAAGGTGAGCTTCGTGAACGCCATCGCTGCCCTCTGTGAGGCCGTCGGCGCCGACGTACGCCAGGTGGTCCTTGGCATGGGCTCGGACCATCGCATCGGGGCGGAGTTCCTCCGCCCCGGCCCAGGCTGGGGGGGTTCGTGCTTCCCCAAGGACACGATGGCGCTCGTGCGCATCGCCGAGGATGCTGGCTACGACTTCAGCTTGCTCAAGGGCGTCATAGACCTGAACGAGGAGCAGTACCAGCGGGTAGTCAGTAAGGCCGAGCGACTAGCCGGCGGGTCGCTTTCTGGGCGGGTCGTGGCGCTCTGGGGCCTCACCTTCAAGGCCCGGACCGACGACCTCCGGGCCTCGCCATCCCTTGAGGTTGGCTCCCGCCTGGCCGCCAAGGGGGCCAAGGTCCAGGCGTACGACCCGACCGTGAACGGCCCACTCCCTGGCCTCGACGTGCGAGCCGACCCCTACGCCGCCTGCGAGGGCGCCTCGGTGCTCGTGGTCGGCACCGAGTGGGACGAGTTCCGCTGGCTCGACTTCGAGAAGGTGGCGGGCCTGATGGAGCGCCCTGCCGTGGTGGACGCCCGCAACCTCTTGGAGCCGGCGGCCCTCCGGCGGCTCGGCTTCTCCTACGAGGGGATCGGGCTAGCTTGAGGCGCCACCTCGTCACGGGCGGGGCGGGCTTTATCGGCTCCCACCTCTGCGAGGCGCTCGTAGAGGCTGGCGACGAGGTCGTCTGCGTGGACGACCTCTCGAGCGGCTCCGAGGCAAACGTGGCCCACCTGCGTGCTTCGGGGCGCTTCGAGCTCATAATTGACGACGCCTGCCAAGTCTTGGGCGACGTCGTCGGGCCGTTCGACACGGTGGCGCACCTCGCGTGCCCCGCCTCGCCGGCCGACTACCTCGCCCATCCCCTGGAGACCCTGGCCGTCGGCAGCAAGGGGACCGAGGCCGCCCTCCGTCTCGCGCAGGCGAGGGGGGCACGCTTCGTCCTGGCCTCCACGAGCGAGGTCTACGGCGAGCCCCTTGTCCACCCCCAGACCGAGGCCTACTGGGGGAACGTCAACCCCGTCGGCCTGAGGAGCGTCTACGACGAGGCCAAGCGCTTCTCCGAAGCCCTCACCGCCGCCTACCGCCGTACCGTGGGCACGGACACCGGGATCGTGCGGATATTCAACACCTACGGCCCGCGACTTCGCCCAGGGGACGGACGGGTGGTGTCAAACTTCATAGTCCAGGCCCTGGCCGGCGAGCCGCTCACCGTCTATGGCGACGGGAGCCAGACGAGGAGCCTCTGTTACGTGGACGACCTGGTGCAGGGCCTCCTCGCGATGATCCGCTCACATACACCAGGGCCGGTCAACCTGGGCAACCCGGCCGAGTTCACCGTAAAGGACATTGCGAGCTTGGTGGTGGAGCTCGCCGCGTCGTCATCTCCCATCTCCTACCAACCGCTCCCCGAGGACGACCCCACCCGGCGCAGGCCCGACATCTCGAAGGCACGGGACGTCCTGGGCTGGGCACCCACCGTGGCCCCGGAAGAGGGCCTCCGCCGGACCATTAAATGGTTCGCCAAGGACCGGTGCGTCGCATCGGCGTGTTGAGAACGCCAGTCACAGGTCGAGCAGCGCCTCTGTTTGTCTCGACTGGGTTCGCCATGTTCGCCCTGACAGTCTTGGCCGGCAGCTACCTCGCCAGGCACTCCGGCACCGACCCCTTGGACCAATGGGGTTTTTCGGTTATAAGGCCCAATTACCACTCGGCAACGCTCAACGATTTCGCCCAGCTCGGCAACCCGATTGCAGTGGCGTGCGGTGCCCTTGCTGCTGCCGCAGTGTCTTGGGGGCACGACAAACTACGCGCTATCGCCTGCCTGGTCGGGCCGGTGCTCGCGGGCGGGCTCACGGAGTACGCCCTCAAACCCTGGTTCGACCCATGGATCCGGGGCTTGCAGTTCCCCTCTGGGCACGAGACGGGCGCCAGTGCCCTTGTCATGGTGACGCTCCTTGTCCTACCGGGACGGTGGCTGTGGTTAGCGGTACCAGCTGCGGCGGCGCTGCTCATCGCACTCGGAGCAGCCCTGGTATCGCTCGGGTGGCATACCCCCTCGGACGCACTGGCCGGCATAGCGACGGGCACAGGGGCAGTGCTTTTCGCCGACGGCGCATCGCACCTCTCGAGCCTGGCCCGACGGAGGGTGCGGCAGAACCCCTGACGCGAGCTAAGAGGACTTGGCCCGCTTCTTGCGAGCGCTGTCGAGGACCGCCGCAAAAGCCTCAGCACGCTGGGCCCACGTGGGTGCGCTCCCGGGCCGGGAAGGGAGCTCCTGCGCCAGAAGCTGGCGAGCTCGACCAGGGAACTTCTCGGCGGGGCAGACTTCGATCGGCGGACCTACGTCGCGCATCCCCGCCACGGGCGTTGAGAGGGTGGGACGGCCCACGGCCACGCACTCGTAACCCTTGATCGGGTCCAAGCTCTCGGTGAAAGGGGTCACGAGATGAGGGACCACCACCAAGTCGGCGTGCTGGTAGTAGGCGGGCACCTGGTCGTAGGGGCGAGCCCCGAGCAGCAGGCAACCGTCGCTCAACAAGCGCTCGGTGCTCTCGTCGCTCATGCAGTTGGGCCCGACAAAAACGAGCTTGGCGGGCGAGATGGCACGGGCAGTAGCGATGCACAGCTCCACGTCGACTCGTTCGTCGTGCTGTGTCCCCACGTAAAGCGCCACCTTGCCCGTAGGCAGGTCCGGGGGACGCGAACTCGCCCGCTGAAAGTGCTCGACGTCCACACCATTGGCTATGACGTGGGCATCGGCCCTGTATGTCCTCCTACTGGCTGCCAGGGGCTCCGAGACGACGACGACCTCCTCCGCTCGGCGCAGCAACCGTGCGTCGTCGCGGCGCAGCCGCTCGAGTGCAAGGCCTGCTTTACCGGCCAAGAGCCAGTCGTCGGTGATGTCGTAGACCACAGGCCACCCGACCTGCTCGGACAACGTCGCGTAGGAGGCGTCGTTGACCCATAGGAGAGGCGATACCAGGTGGAGCCGCGCAACAGTGGACCTCACGACCTGGCCCCTGCGCGCGTCGACCAAGTCGCCGGCCACGCGCTTCGGCACGAGCTTCCTGGGCCTCAGGAGCCAGATCCGGGGTTCCCCAGCTAGGGGCCGGAGCCCCGTCCTCACCGGCTTGCGCCCATGCGCGAGCTCGTACGGTACGTCAACAGCGGGCTCGACGAAGAGCACACTCAGAGCAGGGTCGGACCGCAATAGGCCGTCCACTAAGAACTGGTTGCGACGCCAGACTTCGTCCCACGCCTCGAGAGAGCACACGACTATGCTCCAGCCAGTGGCTCTAGTGGTCGTCGTCAATGCCGGGGACCTGACCTTCAGCCGGCGTCTGCGCTCGCGCGAGCGGCCGGTCGGCCAACAAGGGTAGCAGCTGTGGGCGATGACCATTCCAGTCGTTCGAAAGTCGCCGCGTCTGAGCAGCCCAGAAGCACCCTACGCTGCGACGCCAGGAAGGCTGCCCCCCAGGCAAGCACAGCGCAGCCACGGCTGACCTCAAAGAACTTACTGATCCGGGCCCTGCGAGCTTTCGAACGCGGTGCAGAGCTCCAGTACCTCCGGCTTGCCTATGGGCACTCAGCGTTCGGCGACGACTGCGAGATCCGCTTCGGGCACCATTTCGGCATAACCCGAGGTGCTGAGCTGCGCTTCGGCACGGGTTGCATCATCGACCGGGGGATGACCGTGG
>DAHWQF010000201.1 GCA_027334785.1 Acidimicrobiaceae bacterium | reverse complement strand
ACAAAAGCCGGTCATGAGTTCCGTCACCCCAGTCTCGAGGTGGCGCTCAGGCACCTCCTCGGCCGCTGGGACCTCCAGTACTGGGACCTCCAGTAGGGGTGCCGGCAGCCGCCGGCCCGAGGTCAGCGAGCACAGCCTGGGCGGCCCGCCGGCCCGACACCATGGCTCCTTGCAGCGACGGCGTGTCCAGGTAGTCACCGCAGGCATAGAGCCGGTCACCGAAGCGCACGGGCTTGCGGAAGGGCTGGTGCGGCGCCAGCGTGGGCACCGCCTCGCGGACGGGGTAGCTGGCGAGGAACTCCCAAGACGCCGTGCCGGTCCGGTAGAGGTCAGCCAACCGGGCACGCAGGAGCCGCTCGGTGGCGGGGCTATCCGCCAACCCGGCCACGGAGCTCGACACAAGCGCCCCGGTCCCGGGGCCGTAGGAGGGGGCGACCTCGGTGAGGACGATCGACCCCAGCACGGCTCTTTGGTCGGCGTCGAGGACGAGGACGGGCCGGGAGAGCGGTGGCTCGGGGGCGACGTGGTAAAAGGTCGTCACGGCACGCATGGGGACCTCGGGTATGCCGGGGACGAGCCGGCGGGCGGCGCTCGGCCCGGTGGCGACGACTATTGCCTCGGCTGGGATCCGACGACCGCTGGCCAAGGTGACCTCTCCCGGTTGCACTTGAGTTGCTGCTTCGCCGAGCACGATGCGCTCGGGCCCCAATTTGGCCGCAATTTGCGCCGGCACGGCCCCCATCCCTTGAGCCGGCAGGCACGTCCGCCCGAGCACGATCGAGCGCCACACCAGGCGCAGGTAGCGCCCCGAGGTAGAGAGGTCCTCATCGACAAGCACGCAGGCCAGCAGGGGCCGGAGGAAGCGCTCGACCACAGGCCCCGACAGCCCAGCCGAGGCAAGGACCTCAGCGGCGGTGCCTTCTGGCTGCCGAGCGAGCCACCGCGCCGGCGCCAGCGCGCACATGGCCGAAAACGCCCCGAGCAGCGCCTTGTCCACCAAGGACCCGACCGGGGCCAGAGCCGTCGCGGCCACGCCGGCGGGCTGGCGCCAGGGGTTGGCGACCAGGCGGAGCCGGCCGTCCGGGGATATGGCTGCCCCTGGTTCCAGATCTCTCAGTTGTAGTTGGGAGAAATCGAGCACCCGCGCCGGCTCGGGGTACGCCGTGTTGAACACCTGGAACCCTCGGTCGAGCTGGAAACCGTCCACCACGTCGGTGCGCACCCGGCCCCCCACGGCGTCGGAGGCTTCGAGCACAGTGACCTCAGCTCCCGCCCGGACAAGGTGCAGTGCCGCCGAAAGGCCCGCCACGCCGGCACCGACGACCACGATCACTTGGGCAAGCTACCGCCGGTGCTGAGCCAAGGTGGCAAGGAAAGTCCGTGCCCATGGAGGGGGCGGGGCGCTTGCCGGCGCTCGTGGGCTCGCCGGCGCTCGCCGGCGCTCGCCGGCGCTTTCCGGCGCCTTCCGGTGCTTGCCGGCGCCTTCCGGTGCTTGCCGGCGCTCGTGGGCTCGCCGGGCTGGCCGGGCTGTCCGGGCTGGCCGGGGGACGCCCTGGTACGGCACGGGTGGGCAAAAAACAGAGGGATGTGTCGCGCCTCGGGCCACATCGGTCAGAAACCTGCGCGTTTTCGCGCAGATAGCTGGATGATGTGGCCGTCACGGTTCCACATCGGTCAGTTTTTGTCGCGCTGGTGGTCCTCGCCGGGATGGCAATCGAGCACCCCTATGGGCGCCGGCGACGCGCTGGCGCCAGCGCCTGACGCCCGGCGGCTCACCCGCGGGCGAGCAGGTTGTCAGTGGCAGCGTCGGGGATGCCTTCCCACCAACGGCGGAGCACCTCTGCGAAGGCACCCTCCTCGGGGTTGGCCCGGAGGAACAAGGTCATGGACGACCGGAGCTTCAGCGCGTCAACCGGCCCGAAAACGTCCTCCGCGCTGGCTCCTGCCGGCGCAGCGATTGCCGCCTTGGCGCACTCGACCAGGCGGGCACCGAGGACGGGGTGAGCCAAGTACGCCTTCGCTTCTTCGAGTGAGGAGATCGCGTAGCGCGCGGACATCGCGCTCCTGCCGAGCCCTGCGAGCTGGGGGAACACGAACCACATCCAGTGGCTCTCCTTCCGGCCCCTTCGGAGTTCTTCGAGGGCACGCTGATAGGTGCCGCCGGCGTCCTGGGCAGACACGAAGCGCCCGAGGTCGAAACGGCTGTCCGGCACCAATGGAGACGTTAGCCCGCTACCGATCCATCTAACCTGGGCCGGGATGTCCTTGAGAGCCTGGCCATGAAGGCCCCCGCTCAAGCGGCTGGCGCTGCCGTACCGGCCACCAGCAGGCGCACGGGTCTCGCCCTGGTGGTGATCATGATCGGCGTGCTGATGGCAGCCATCGACACGACGATCGTGGTGCTCGCCCTGCCCGACCTCGAGCGTTCACTTCACGTGCCGCTTTCCGACGTGGTGTGGGTGATCATCTCCTACCTGCTCGTGATCACCCTCCTCGCCACCCAGGTCGGGCGCCTCGGGGACATGTTCGGCCGGGTGAGGATGTACGAGACCGGCTTCATCATCTTCATCATTGGCTCGGCTCTTTGCGCCCTCGCTACCAACGAGGCGACGATCATAGGTTTCCGGGTCGTGCAGGGGGTCGGGGGCGCCCTCATCAACGCGAACAGCGGGGCCGTGATCGCCGACACGTTCCCGCCGGAAAGGCGGGGGAGGGCCTACGGGTTCAACGCCATCGGCTTCAACGCGGGTGCGATCCTCGGCATCCTGCTTGGCGGTGTCATAATCACCTACGTCTCGTGGCGGTGGATCTTCTGGATCAACGTGCCGGCCGGTGTCGCCGCCTTCGCCCTGGCCCTCCGAGTACTGCACGACCGGGGCGAGCGCCGGCGCCAGCCGCTAGACCTGGCCGGGATGGTGGTACTAGGAGCCGGCTTGTTCGGGGTGCTGTGGGCCATGACCAAGCTCGCGACCAGCGCTTTTACAGGCGAGGTCGTGACGGCCCTCGTGGGCGGGTTGGTGCTGCTCGTGGTGTTCGTATTCGTCGAACGGGCGCGCCAGGCACCCATGGTCCAGTTGTCGTTGTTCCGCATACCCACCGTGAGCCCGACCTTCCTCGCCTCCCTGTTCCAGGCGATGGCCAATTTTGCCGTGTTGTTCATGGTGATCATGTACCTACAGGGGGTGCGGGACCTGACGCCGCTGCACGCGTCCCTCCTGCTCGTCCCGGGCTACGTGGTGGGGGGTTTCATAGGGCCGCTCGGGGGCCGGTTGGCCGACCGCGTTGGCCCGGTATGGCCGGCGACCTTCGGGTTGGGCGTCCAGATCGTCGCCCTTTTGTTCTATTCGCGCCTCGCCCCCGGGACCGCCCTGTGGCTGGTGGTGGTGGCTGCGGTCCTGAACGGCATTGGCTCGGGGGGGTTTTTCCCGGCCAACCAGTCAGCGGTGATGAAGGCGGTCCCGTCGGGCCAGTTCGGCCTGGCATCGGGGATGCTGCGTACCTTTGCCAATGTTGGCATGGTCTTTTCCTTCGCCGTCGCCATCTTGGTGTCCGCCAGGTCGATCCCCCGGGACCTCGCGTTCGCCATCTTTGTTGGCACGACGCACCTGTCGCACCACCTCGCCGGCACGTTCACGACCGGCCTCCACGCAGCCTTCCTGTCCTCGGCAGGCATCATGGCCCTCGCCGCCGTGCTCTCGGCAACACGCGTGTTCCATCACCGTGGCACGGGCCAGTTCGCCGGCGGTGGGGCAGCGCCGGAAGCCACCCCCACGCTCGCCGGCGAACGCTGAGGTCAACTCGTGGCGCCACCGCCGCTCTCGGTGGAGGCTCCGCCGGCCGTGCTCCCGCCGGCCGTGCTGCTTTCGGCCGTGCTCCCGCCGGCCGTGCTCCCGCCGGCCGCCGCCGTCCCGCTCGTCCCGGTCGCCGCCCTGCCGGCGTCACCGCTCGTCGCACCGGGCGTGCTGCTGCCAGCGGCACCTCCATTGGCGCCGGCCGTGCTCGCCGCAGACCCGCCGGCGCCGGCCGTGCTGGCAGCGGACCCGCCGGCGCCGGCCTCCGCGGCCTCTTTCGGCGCGAGCTTCTCGGAGAGTTGGAGGCACGCGGCCGCGGCAGAGAGCGCCACGGCGGCACTGGCCAGCGCCCAGCCGAAGCCGGAGCGGCGCTTGCCGAAGAGGCGGTCGAGGGAAAAGCTACCCGGGCCGAGCTCGGCCAAGGCGAAGGCCGCGGCTATCAACGTCAGGTTGTACTCATAGCCCCCCTTGTGGGACCAGAACCCGTTCTTCAAGTGCACCTTGTTTATGGCGACAGCCTGGGAACCTATGATCATCGAGGGCCCGAGGGGGGAGAGGAACCCGGCCGCGGTGAGCCCACCTCCCACGGTCTCGGAAAGGGCCACGGCCCAGGCCTGGTACTTGGGAGGGTGGAGGCCGAGAGACTCCATCATTTTCGCCGTCCCCTCCAGCCCGGAGCCCCCAAAGCTCCCCTTCAACTTTTGCAGGCCGTGGCCCATGATGATGCCGCCCACGGTTGTGCGGAGCGCGAACTTGGCAAGTCCCATAACGTCTTCCCTCCTGGGTTCTGGCAAGGCTCTGAAAGGCTGCAATTTAGCCCGCTCGTGGCACAAAGAGAGACGGCGGCAACTGGAGGTGCCCTGAGCCGGAAAGCCCGCCGGTCGGGGGGCGAGCGGGCGCACAATGGGTGGGTGCTCTTTCTCCTCTTCAGCATGGTGGTCGGGGGGCTGCTGATCGGAGTGCTCGGCCGGCTTGTCGTCCCCGGGCCCAACCCGATCGGGCTGTTGTGGACATTGCTGTGCGGCTGGGGCGGTGCAGTGATAGGTGGGATCGTGGCGGGCTTGCTCTTCCGCCACCCCCGTGCCCACTGGTTCCTCACCTTGGTGCTCGAGGTGCTGGCTGCCGCCCTGCTGGTCTGGCTCCTCAGCAGGCGGCGTCGCCGGCGCCCGGTGTGACAGGGCTACCTGGCGTGCCACGGTCGTACCTCGCTAAACGTGGCCATGGCACTTCGGCAGGTAAGCGCGCATAGCAGGAGGCGAGTGCCGCTGGCAGCGGTAGTGTCCCGACATGGACACATGGGACGCCATCCGGGCCCGGCGCAACGTACGTTCTTTCCAGGACAAGCCGATCGCAGAGGAGGACCTGCACCGCATCCTCGAGGCGGGCCGCACAGCGCCGTCGGCCAACAACCGCCAGAGGCGGGATTTCGTCGTGTCGACCGAGCGAGCCCAGCTCCAGGAGCTAGCCAAGGCGTGGCAGGGTGCGGGTCACGTCGCGACGTCCGCGGCGACGGTCACCGTCGTGCTGCCCAGGGCGGACGCCAATGCCCACGAACTCGACCTCTTCGACGCCGGCCAAGCGACGCTCCAAATGATGCTGGCCGCCGCCGACCTTGGCATCGGGAGCGGGCACGCCTCGACGGGCGACAAGGCGGTTGTCCGCCGAGTGCTCGGGCTGCCTGAGGACCGCGACCCGGCCTATTTCATCGCCTTTGGGTACCCGGCCGACCGGCCCCTCCGGCCCCTCGCCCGGCTCAACCGGCGCCCCTTCGAAGAGGTGGTGCACACCGGGCGCTGGTAAGCCGGCTTGGCTTGGCTTGGCGTGTGTGAGTGAGTGCTCACTCACTAATGTAGTGACTGCGGGTGAGCGCTCGCAAGACGCGAGGAGCAGTGCACCAAGAAAGGGAGCGTGCCATGAGCCAGTCGGGCTTGTTCAACCAGGCGGGAGCCAGCGACGGTCCCCGGTTAGCCACGTCGGCGAGGAGCGGGGAGAAAAGCAAGTGGTGGGTGCTGGTCGCGATGGTCTTCGGCCTTTTCATGCCCATGCTCGACAGCCTGGTCGTGAACGTCGCCCTCCCGACCATCCACCGCAAGCTGGGCGCAGGCGTCTCGGACCTGCAGTGGATAATCGACGCCTACACGCTCACCTTTGCCAGCTTCATGTTGAGCGGCGGCACCCTCGCGGACCGCTTCGGGCGCAAGAAGTTTTTCATCCTCGGTCTCGTGGTGTTCACGACCGGGTCTTTGTTGTGCGGGCTCTCGTCGAGCATCGGCGAACTGATCGCTTTCCGCGCCCTGCAGGGCGCCGGCGGCTCGCTGTTGTTACCTGGTTCTCTGGCCATTATCTCTGCCACCTTCCACGGGAAGGAGAGGGGCGCCGCCATCGGGATCTGGTCGGCCATGTCGGGCGTGGCCGTGGCCGTCGGGCCGCTCATCGGAGGCTACCTGGTCCAAAACGTCAACTGGCAGTCGATCTTTTTCATCAATGTGCCTATCGGGGCCATAGCCGTGGTGCTCACTTCGCTCGTCGTGGCGGACTCAAGGGACATCTCCCACGCCCGGCGCATCGACCCGCCGGGGGCGGTGAGCGGGACGCTCGGCCTCTTCTTCCTCGTCTATGCGACGATCGAAGGCAACTCCAAGGGCTGGACGAGCCCTCTTATACTCGGCTCGTTCGCTTTGG
>DAHWQF010000200.1 GCA_027334785.1 Acidimicrobiaceae bacterium | reverse complement strand
CCTCCTCGCTTGATCGGCACTGTAATCGTGAGCGTGCCATTGTCGCCTGGGCGGTCCGCTGGCTGGAGCAGGATCGGCAGTGGGGACTTCACTGGCTCGACTAGGCTGCCGCCGCGGTACAACTGACCGACGAAGCTCGTCTGTTCTGGCGCCTGCCCGGTGCTAAGGACGCTTGCTTGGATTTCGGCGTAGCCGCCCACCACAGGCCGGTTGAGCAGCTTGAGCGCGGTCAGTTGGCCGCCGCGGTGCAAGCTCCCGTAGGGCACCAGCTCGAACTGCGTCGAAATGGAGCCGAGGCCCAAGTGGCCGAAGCGGGCTGAAATTGTCGCCTTGTAAAGGCCGAGGGGTGCGGCCTGCGTCGCGCTGCCCGGCCAGGCGACCTGCAAAGTCGAAAGTGTCGATGGCTGGACCATGGCCGGGCTCGAGATATCGTTGAACACCAGGGCCTTGCCCCGGCTCACGCGGATATGGAAAGTCGGGGTGACTGCTACGTTGCCAGAATTGTCCACGCGAGCAAAGAACGTGACGGGTGAGCCGACCTCGACCTTAGGATAAGTGTAAGCGTCGAGCAGGCGAGCGGCGAGCACCTCGGTGCCGGTGACTTCGGCCGTGACCTTTATTTCAGCTCCAAAGCCGACCGTGCTCGTTCCTTTGGCGCCCCTGCCTGGGGGCACCTCCACGACGAGGGTGCCGCGGTAGTTGCCGTCTGCGGCGTGAGACGGCACTTTGAGTTGGAGGACCAGGTCGGTATCACCTGGCCGAGCCTCAAGGGATTGGAGAGTCTTCTGCGGACCTGACAGGGGAAGGACGGTGAGCCATTTGCCTATAGGGCCCAGGGTGGAGAAGCGAAATGTCTGAGGGATGTGGCCACCTACTATTAGGCCGACACGCTGCGTGAAGGTGCCGCCTCGGAGAGCTTGCGGGTAGACGACATCGGTGGGGTAAAAGCCCACACTCGTGGCCTCCTCGGAGGTTTGGGCTACCGCTTCTCGAACGGCCAAGCCAGGGGCGCCACTGCCGGCAAGCACAAACAACGTCGTGAGCAAAGTCGCGAAGAGAGCCCTCGCGGCCGATACGGACTTTGAGGCCATGAAGGTCACGACCAAAGGATGCCTGCTGGCGGCCCACCACGCACCATCAAGATTGATGAAAAACGGGAGCGTCCACCGCTTCGGTCGGGCAAAAGGGAGGGGGAGGGGCCAATTGCCCCTCCCCCTCCGTTCATGTAGCGCGTGCTGTCGTTCCTCTACCCCAGAGGGTGAGGCCGGCGCTGACGCTTACGGCCGCGCTTACGGCGTTGTGCCGACGACGCGGACAGGAGTGCCAGAATCGCCGCTGACGGGCATGTAGGGGATCCCGCTGTCAGTTGGGCAGTAGCCGGCTCCTGTGCTGCTGACGGTGGGGTTGGTTACCGACGTGCCGGCCGATGCGTACCAGACCACCAGGCTCCCGGTGAACGTGTCGGCCGTGAGGCCGCTTGGCGGCGTGACCGAGAAGTCCATCTTGGGCGTGTCGTTGGGGCAGACCAGTTGACCGCTGGAGGCGGCGAACCAGTTGATCATGTCCGTGCTCGCACCTGCCGTGCCATTCGCGGGGGCCAGGCCGCTAAGGGTCTGGAGGAACCCGGCGTTGTAACCCTCGCTGGCGTCGAAGGTGCCGTTCAGCGTCGAGTCAGGGGTCCCGATCTGGTTGCTGGGCTGGGAACCGACCAGGGGGAAGAACTGGACGCCGACTTGCATCCCCGAGTTGCCACCATTGGTGATGGTCGGGCTGGTTGAGTTGGGCGGGTCGAAAGTGGTGTCGCCTTCAACAGTCTTTTCGACGTTGGGGAGGATCTGGCCAAAGTTGACGGAGCTGAAGTCCCGGGCGAAAGCAACGAAGGGGTCCACCTTGAAGTAGGTGGTGAGGTACCCTTCGTTGCCAAGCTGGTCCCTGGCGTCGGCGACAACTTTGTAGATCCCGTTGGGGTCGTCCTTGGAGATCGTGAAGGCGTTATGGAACAGCGCGACGGAGTCTTCGTTGCACTCCCAGAGAAGTCCGCTGTTGCCCGAGGTCGCGCTGCCGACGGCCGCGCTGGTGAGCTCACCGTCGAGCTCGGCTTGGGAGAACATCCCGGTCAAGACGTTGGAGGCTGCGGGCGCGGTGCAGGCGGACGAACCCTCGATCGGCGCGCCGGCGTGTACGTCGACATCGAGCTTGCCGTCAGGGTAGTAAACCTGCCAGTCGACTGTATTGATCTGGCCAAGGCCGTAGGTGTCGTTGACGGCGGCCCACAGCTCCAGCCGAAGCCCGGGCGTCTGGCCCGCCTCGTCCCACGCTTGGTCAGGTGCATTGAAGGCGAGCGGTGTTACGTCGACTACCGAGCTCGGAGCGGTCGCTTCGTTGGCCTGGGCCGGGCTCTCTTGGCCCGTAGGCAGGGAGCAGGGGGCACCGGTCGTGATCGGCGAAGGGTAGCCGAGGGTCGCGTTGGACTGCCCCGTCACGTAGGCGATAGAGGTCGCGCCACCCCCAGGAGGAGTGGGCAGCCCAGCCGTTGGCGGAGGGGTACCCGTGTAGTCGGTGGCACTCGTGTTGGTGTTGCTCGTCTCCTTGCCCCCGGAGGGGTTGAGGTCCTGTGCCAACCAGGAGCACTCGATCAACGGCCCGTCACCAGAACCGCTCAACGTAGCGGACACACTTACGCTGCCTCCGCTTGTGCCAGACGCCGAGGCGGCCTGGGTCCCGATCAGGAAAAGCCCGGCCATCGTGCTGACGGCGAGGAGCCCAGAGGCCCCCTTATGCCAAAGCCGTGCCGGTTTCTTCAGTGTCACAGTAGCGTTTCCTTTCTTGGCTGTTGCCAATTGGTTGGGGCAGGGGCCCCGGGGCTACCAAGGGCGTCCCCTGCCCCAGCGCCGGCGTCCTGCCGGCCCGGCACAAGGCAAGTAGCGCCGGCGAGCACAGGCAAGGGCCGGCGGTGCAAATGGCCCAGGCTTGGCTGAGGAAATGAGCGCAAGTGCCCACCCCAATTTGGGCCAGGTACCCGATTGGCGCCACCTTGGGGGGCGCCGGCTAGCCTCCGGTTGTGACTGCTGTGATTGCCCACCGAGGCGATTGGCTCGAGGGCCCAGGGCCGCTCCCGCAAAACAGTGTGGCGGCCGTGCTGCAGGCCCTCGACGCCGGGGCGGACGGGGCCGAAGTGGACGCCCGGATGACCGCTGATGGCGTCATCGTGCTCCACCACGACGCTCACCTCGGTGCAGACGATGCCGGCGCCGGTTGCCGCCTGCCTTCGGGCACTGCGATCTGCGACGCCCGGGCCAACGAGGTGGGGCACCTGGGCACGCTCTCGGGGTTGCTGGAGGCGCTCGCCGAGTGGGCCGGGCGGGGAGCGGGTGCCGGCGAGGAAGCGCCCGTGCTCAACGTGGAGCTGAAGGACCTCCCGGGCGAGCCCGGCTGGGACGCCGGCTACCACCTCGTCCACGATGTGGCCAGGTTGCTCGTGGAAGCGGGCGCCGGCGAATGGCCTGGGCCTCGCGGGGGCGCGCCGGTAAGGGTAATAGTGTCCTCTTTCGACCCCGTGGCCCTGGCCGAACTGCGCCGGCTGGCCCCTGGCCTCGCGACCGGGCTGCTGCTGGCGCCCGGGGCCGACTGGCGGGCGGCCTTCTCGGGTGCCGTCGGGCTGCGAGCGGTCAACCCGGCGGACGCTGATGCCGGCCCGGAATTGTTCGCGGCAGCTTCAGCGGCCGGGCTCGCCGTCGTGCCCTGGACGGTCGACGACCCCGCTCGGGCGGCGGCGCTCGGGGCCATGGGCGCCGCCGGGGTGATCACCAACCGCCCTCGCTCGGTGCTCGCCGCGCTGGGCCGCTCGTGAGAGCGTCGAGGCAGGTCGAGCTGGAACCGGAGAGCGGGGGTACTTGTTGCCGGCGGCCGTCAGAGCCGGTCCGGGTCGGGCGTCATCACGTCCCGGACCAGGGCGGCGAGGTCTGTACAAGCGCGCATGAACTGGCGAAGGGTGCGCCGGGTAGGGCCGAAGCTGTCGAAGTCTCCGGCGGATAGGCCGTCTGGCTCGTAGGCACGCTCGAAATCGGGGAAGCGCGCCAAGAGGTCGGAAACGATCTCAGGCGCGACGGGCCGTTCGATCCTGTGCTCCACGGGGATGTCGCTCCGGTTGATCCGCACCTGCCACGCGTGGGGGGGAGAGATGACGACGTCCCCGCCCACGAGCTCGCTCCAGTGGAAATGGTTGCGGAAGGCGGCCGAGAGCAGCCGGGTGCGGTAGTGGCGTTCGGCATAGATCTGGTACGCCTTTTTGAAGACGGCGACCCCGGCCCACTCGAGGTGCCCTGGGTCGGTCAAGGTGCCCTTCTTTTCGGCGACCACCTTCAGCCAGTCGTCGAGGCGCCCGACCATGATCGTGCAGACCGGCCCCATGCCCAGGGTGTCCTTGCCCTCGGCCTCCCGCCGGCGGAGGCCGCGCTCGACCGCTTCTGCGACCAGGACGGCCTGGGGGACGCTGAAGCTCACGGTGGCGTTGATGCTTATCCCGGCGTAGGTGGCCTCTTCGATGGCGGGGATGCCGGCCGCGGTGGCGGGGATCTTCACGATCATGTTGGGGGCCAACTGGCTGAAGTGCTCGGCCTGGCGGACTATGGCCTTGGTGTCGCGGTAGTGCCGGGGGTCGGTTTGGATGGAAAGGCGGCCGTTCCTGCCCTTGGACTGCTCGAAGGCCGGCACCAGCAGGCGTGCTGCGCTGCGCGAGAGCTCCTCCACGAGCCTCCAGCCCACCTGGTCCTCTGTCTCGGCGGGGTGCTCCTCGACGAGTTCGCCGAGCCGTGGCATCCAGAGGTCCTGTTCCTGACGGACGACCGTGAGGGCTATCACGGGGTTGCACGTGGCCCCGACGGCGCCGTGGTCGAGAGCGTAGGTGAGCTCGGACGTGGACGCAGAGTCGTTCCACAAGCACGTCGGTGTGGTCTGTGTCATCTCGTGTAGAGGGCTCTTATAAGCGCCTGCCATGCTCTGCCTCTTTCTCCTTTGGTGGGGGCTCCTGCAGTAGGCCTCCTACAGTGGTCAACCGGCCGTGGCTTCTAGGGCGAAAGATGGCCGCTCTGGCGCGTCGCCCCCCTGGTAGCCCATCTTGCGGGACACCTCAGCAGCTCCCTCGGTGACGAGCCGTGCTGCCCGCTCGCCCCCGTCCCCGAGCACCGCCGAGCGCAGCCCCCCCACCGACAGCGCGGCGTGGACGGTGCCGGTGTGGTCGAATATGGGAGCACCGACCGAACTGATCCCAAGCGTGACGTCCTCGTCGGAGATGGCGTAGCCGAGGTGGCGCGTCTCCTCGAGGAGTGCGATGATGCCCGCCTTGCTCGTGGGTGAGCGGGGCGTGATGGCTTCGAGGGTAACCACTGAGAGGTACTCGTCCCAGTACTCGCGCGGTTCGTAGGCGAGGAGCACACGCGGGCCGGCGCCGAGGTGGAGAGGGAGCGAGCCGCCGAGGTGAAGCGCCATCGAACGTATGTGCATACCCTCGACCCGGTCGATGCAGACGGCCTCGTGGTGGCGGCGGACCATGAGGTAGGCGGTCTCTTCCATGGCCGAGTGGATCCGGCTCATCACAGGCGCGGCCCGCTCGCGCACGTCGAGGCGCAGGCCGACCAAGGACCCGAGGCGGAACAGCTCCATGCCGAGCCGGTAGGTCCCCCGGCGGGCGCCTTGCTCCAGGTAGCCGAGGGCCACCAGGTCCTGGACCAGGCGGTAGACGGTGGGCCGCGGCTCACCGAGGCGCTGGGCGAGGTCTGGCGCGCTCGCGTCGGGGTGGTCGGCGAGCAGGTCGAGCAACTTCGCCGCCTTGCCTAGGACCTTCACGCGCGGGGAGGCCATGCCGGGGACTATCTTAGGCCCATGTAAGTTCGTTGTCCACATGGCAATTTCGTTGTCTACATAGTGATCAAGGTCGGGACCGCACCGGCTTGACACCTTGTCTAGCCCGCAACTAGCTTATATCGCGGACACTTGTTCACATTGTGGACGCTAGAAAGGGGACCCAGATGCAATCAGGAACGCCCGCCCAGGGTTCGTTGCGCGGCAGGGCGCGCCGGCGGTGGGGCAGGAGGCTTGCCGTACCCGTCGTCGCATTGGTCGCCACGTCGATGGCAACGGCCGGCTACATAGCCGACGCTTCGGCGTCGAGCGCGGCACCGCGCGCCGGCGACCCGCTCACTTTCTACTTCGTTTCCCACGGCTGCCCGACCGACCCGTTCTGGCCGCCGGTATGGAACGGAGCAGCCGACGCCGGCAAACAACTCCATGTCAGGGTCGATATCCTGCACATCACATCGGCCGAGTGCGGCAGCACCGCCGCCGAGGTCAGCTTGCTCCAGACGGCGATCGCGGCCCACCCGGCCGGGATAGCCACGACGGTGACCGACGCCACGTCGTTCAGTTCTGCGCTGAAGACCGCCGCTAAGGACGGTATCCCGGTGGTCGTGTTCAACTCCGCCCCC
>DAHWQF010000001.1 GCA_027334785.1 Acidimicrobiaceae bacterium | reverse complement strand
TGGCCGGACCATGCCAGTTGTGGCTCAGTTGGAGCCACGGCCCCGTTCGTCAGCAGTTCCGTTGGCAGCAACGGGGACGGCGGCTCAGATGCTCAGACGACTGTGCACCTGGGGAGTGGATGTAAGACCGGCGCCCTGGTGTCGGCCGTCCGCGGTGAGGCCGGAACTGAACCTAGCGATAGGGGAGGAACCCCGCAAGGGGTGCATTCGCGATGAGGCTCACTAATGCTCACTCGGTTGCAACGGTGTGGTCCGGTCCCTCGGGGTTTGGTTGGTTGCTCATCTGGTGCCTCCACGGCCGGCTCCTGTCGCTGGCGCTTGGGGACGTAGCGGCCGGTCTCAACGTCGGCGACAAACCGGGCGAGTGCTCGGTGGGCCTCCCGCTTCCCCACGGCCGCCTCGCCTCGGCTGGGGTAGGTGGTCGTGACCTGCCGCCCCGCGCTGTCGTATGCTCTAAGTCCTAATGACCTGCCTTCGCCCCTCGCCTTTGCCTGAAGGACCCCTGCCCATGCTGGCGCCGTCTGGTGCAACTGCCCTGCTCTGCCGCGGTGTCGTTTCCCTTCTGCCCGTCAGCTACGATCTGGCGGCTAGGGACCAATGCAAGGGCGATGAGGGCAATCGGCAGTATGGGGCGTTGTGGCGGCCCAGGGGAGAAGGAAACTACCAAGCTAGGGCGCGTGGTGGAATGGCAGACACGGTGGACTCAAAATCCATTGGCCGCGAGGCCGTGAGGGTTCAAGTCCCTCCGCGCCCACAACAACATCCGGCGGGCCTCGAGGTCAGGGCCACACATAAATTGGGCGATCTGGCGCGCTAAAGCCCCAAAGGCATTCGAGCTGCGGTGTCACTTGCCACGGCCTAAGCCTGTGACTGAGCTGAGAGCGCGCGCCGGTCGCCCCAACAACAGTACCCGCCAGGTCGCGCTGTACTATTCATGTGCTACCATATTTCGGGTGGATACCAGAAGGAAGCGGTCGGTGTCCCATCCCGCCGGACCTTGACGCGCAGATCGAAGCCGCAGCCCGCTGAAGCCGGGGTTTACTTATAGCGCCTGGTTGGCCGTTGCCGCGCGCAAGGAGTTCAGGCTTAGAGCCGGCTTGGAGGCGGTAGCCGAGTTGGAACGCGACCATGGCCCCTTTGACCCGGAAGAGACCGCCGAGGCCGAGCAGTGGGCACGTACAGTACTCGACCGGTCCAGGCGCAACGGGCCCCGCCGCCGGCGCAGCGCCTGATGGGCATCACCTACGACGCGGGGGCGCTCATCGCGGCCGACCGCGGCGAATGTGGGCCCGGCACAAGGCCCTGCTGGCTAACCGGACGGTCCCCACCGTGCCCGCGCCGGTGGTCGCCCAGACATGGCGGGGCGGTGGCCGCCAGGGGTTGCTCTCGAAGCTCTTAGTTGGCTGTGGCGTCGAAGCGCTCGATGACGACCAAGCTCGGACGGTGAGGTCGCTGGCGACCAAAGCGATTCGGCAAACGTGGCGCCAGAGCGCTCCCATGCGCGGGTGCCGGTTGGGAGTGGCCTTGGGGCCCACGCAGGACGGGTGCGTTCGTTGAGCACTGCTAGTGCCCCGAGACGCTCGTAGCAGTCGAGAAGTCAGCCAAGAGCACGTCGAGCGCTGCTATGGCCCTGGCGCGGATCGCGTCGGGGTCCGAGCCCAGCGCCTCGAGTTGTCGGGATACCTCGCCTGGGTCGCCGAGAACCCTCCCATCGCCGTAGTAGTCGAGGGCAAGGGCGGCGTACCCAAGCTCGCAGAAGGTTTCGGCGCGGCTCGCCTGGAACTCGTCCACGCCGTCGGCTTCAGGAGCGATTAGCACGCCCGGGAACGGGTCATCCCCCTCAGTGGCCGCCAATCGCCCGCGCAGGACAGGTAGAGGTGCGGGGGTCGATTGCTTCGACCGCCCGGCACTCGAGCAGGTCGCTCTCGCCGACGCGTCCGACCTTCTCGCAAAGCCGCATTCTCTGTCCGGCCTCTCCAGTGCAGGAGCAAGTATATTGTGCCACCCTCTTTGCCAGGGGCCACTCAGCGAAAGCTTGTGCGCCCACTACGTGCGGAGGCAAGGAATGTGCTCATCGTTCCAGAACGATGTGCGGCCTCCACCGCCGGGCAGAGACCACCTACTTGAAGCTTCATGACGCAGTTCCGTCTTGGTTCCACCATGTGCCTGTAGCTGTGGTGCTTGTCGGGCTAACCGTCGCGCCATCAGGAGTCGCTTGCATGGTGAAGGTCACCGTAGGTGCCGAGTAGTCCGTCACGTCGTAAGAGCCAGTGCTGTAGCCGCTCCAACTGGCAGTTACTGTCCACGGGCTTGTAGTCACGGCAGAGGTGAGGTCAGGGAGGGCCGTGTAGCAGACCGTGGAAGTGCTCAGGTCTAGCGAGCACGTGAGGGTTGTGGTCTCTGGGACATTGTTCAGCACGTCCTGGGTGTTGATTGTGGTAGTGAAGGACACCGTGCCGTCGTCAGGCAGCCCCTGGACGCCTAGCGCGACGCACTCGTAATTGGTGGGTGCCCCGCAGGGGCTCGGTGCCGCGTCGTTGTAGTACGGGCTGTAGGCGTCGATCTGAGTTATGGCTTCGGTCACCTGGGTGGTAGTGGGCATGGTGACGCTTGGGTTGCTCACTTGGACCGACTCCGCCGGCCACGTGTAGGTGACCTGCTGCTTCTCCGCCACGCCCCAAGGCGAGGCGGTCTCGGTAACCGTCTGCGGCGTGCCGCCTGGGTAGGCCACAGTGAAGCTCGTCGGCGTTCCCGCGTTGGGCATCGTGCAGGAAGCGGTAGTGCCATTGATCGTAGCGCCGCACTTGTCACCGAGGTTGTCGGTGACCGTGACAGAAGACGCGCCCTCGAAATTCGAGTCCGTGATTGTCACCGCGTCGGCGGTCAGGGGCTTGTTGACCACTGCCGAGATGGCTAGGTCGTTGGTCGGTACAGGGGTGCCCCACATCTCGGTCTCGGTGAGAGGCGGCAGCGCCGGCGGTTCAATGTTCAATGTGACCGTCTCGGGCGTGGACACCGCGTCCGGCGAGCTGGAGGCGTACACGGCGACTAGGTCGTAGCTGCCCCATGCGGGGAGGGTGGCCGTGCAAGTAGCCGAGGTGGTAGAACCTCCCACGTTGGCCGAACAGTTGGCCACGGAAGTCTCAGATCCATGGTAGTGGACGTTGAGCGTCAGGGAGCCGTCGGGGACGCTAGAGCCCGAAGTGGCCGAGTAGGTGAACGTGACAGGGAGCGGCGGGGCCTGGGGACTAGACGGCAGTGAATAGGTGGGGTCGATGTGTGCACGCACCTCCACCAAGGTCGTTGTCGTTGTCGTTGTCGTTGTCGTTGTCGTGGTCGTTGTCGTAGCTGGGAGTGTTTCGGGAGGTAGGACCGGGAAAAACGGGCCCGTCGAGATGCCGCTCGTAAGTGGCGGGGTCGAGGTGGTCGTGGCCACTGTGGCCGTGGGGATCGCAGGGGGCAACGGTGCTGGGGCGAGCCGGGCGAAGAACTTGCCCTTGGCCGTGCCCCTGGCACCTGTCGCTACTAGCTCGAAGGCCTGAGATTCGGTGCCGTGGCCCTTGTTCGGGGACAGCCAGATCTTCTCGCTGAAGTTCCCGTGCGAGCAGTTCTGTGACGGGAGCGCGCCGTGGCGCCAGTTGAGCGCCACGAGGTGGCAGGTCGAGGCGAAGCGGACCTTACCGACGATCGTCGTCCAGCCTCCCTGGGCCGGCAGGGCCGACGGGTTAGCTCGGGCGTCCAAGACCTCGGGAGCGGCCGGGTTCCCAGCAACCGAGACATAGAACAGGCCGCGGGTGTGGCCGACCAGCAGCCCTAGCTTCACCACAACCGATGTGTGGGAACCCGTGGGCACGAAGGTCACACGCCCTCGGTAGGCGCCGGTCCCACAACTCATCGGCTTGGGGAGGGTGACTTTGACCCCGCTGTCGCGAAGTACGACCACGCGGCAAGTGCTGGCATTACGGACTTGGCCCACTACCGTGACTGTCCCCCCTGTGCCGGGCAGGTGGGCTGGCAACGCCTTGGCTTCCAGCACAACTGGGCTGGCATCGTGGCCGGGTGTGGCAGAACTGGAATTCGACGCGACAACTGGGAACAACAGGGCTGCCGAGGCCGCGACGACAATGGCGCGGCGCCCAAACTGCCTTCGGCACAAAAAATAGCCAGCAAACACCAGGCCTGCGATAACGATGGCGGCAATTTGTGCCATATTTTCCTCCCTAGGTTCCCGCGGCCCATTGTTGACTGGATCGCTGGTTGGGAAAGCTAGCAGGAGCCGAGAGGACCGAAGCTATCCGAGCACGCTTCGTGCCACTGTGAGTGCCTGGCGTCCATCACTAGCTTCGGGCGAACCAACGCTGACCCTGTCGCAAAGAAGCTGTTCTCTAAGGCATCAGCGGCGACCCCAGACTTGGTCGCCGGGCGTTCGCGTCGTCGAGTGAAGATGAAGTCTTATGCGTGAAATGGGACCTTTGCCTCTACGCATGGAGGGCTGCGTGCCGCCTTTATTGCACTTGTGGTCGAGGCCCGCTGGGAAGATCAGTTGGTTGAGCGGACAGAGCGACTCACCGAGTTTGAAAGCGCCCTTGCCCCGAGGAACCCGTTGAGGCCGAGAAACGGGCGTGCGGGAGGCGCTGGAGCGGGAGTCTCCTCTGCCGCAGTAAGCAATGGGGGCGGCAAAGGGTCCTTGCGCTAGGGAGGCGGAAAGGGCTGACCTGGTTTACGCAGTTTTAGGTGAACGCAGGCGCGCCTCTTGATGCCGCCGACGTAACTAACCCTAGCAGGTTACTGCAAAGGTCAGCCTATGGGGATGATGCCTTGTTTCACGGCTAAGGCGACGGCCTGTGTGCGGTTCGCGACGCCGAGTTTCGCGTAGATGTGGGAGAGGTGGTTCTTCACGGTCTTGGGGCTGACATAAAGCTGTTGAGCTACCTGCAGGGGCAGAGCCCCATTTACGAACAGGCGTAGCACTTCTGCCTCCCTGGCGCTCAACTGTCCTCTGCTTGTGATCGGCTGCATTTGGGTCGTGGCGAGGGGCGCTCGCGGCGACTGATTCCGATTCCGGGCAGTTGTGAGGTCTGCAGTGGGCCACACAGCGGGGACTGCGACCTCGTTGCTGTTGGACGAGGAGGGCTCGAACCTCAGCAGGGTAGCGAGACTGCTTTTGGCGATCGCCGCATGTGTTGCTTGGGCGTCGTCTGAAACCGCGAACAGGATGAAAGCCACTCGCTGAGGGCGCCGGCGGTGGCGTCGGAGGCCCGTGCTCGCCGAGCAGTCGGGATGCGTCGACGGGACAGCCTGAGTTGCTGCGACCACGGATAGGCCGGTTGCCTCAAGACGGCCAACAATGCCTGCAAGCATGATGTCCTGCTCAATGGCACAGTCCATTGGGACCCTCCTGCGGAAAGGTTAGGATCGTCCAACTTTTTTGGGCGTAATGTACACCCGGGTCGTTGGTGGCGGCGGCTGACTGCATGAGTGGGAGAAGGGTAGTCACTTTCGGCGTCCGCTGCTGTGCCAAAAGCACACGGTGGGTTTCGCTTGACGCTCAGCGTGCTCTCGCGCGTCACGTCAAGTGGCCAAAACTTAGGTATACCCTGAAATCGGGACTTGGCTCCAGATGGGCCATTTGGTAGGTGTGGCCGGAGGGGCGGCGGTTGGGATTAGTGGTGCCTCCATGAACGTTTCGCCTGCTGGGGTGCCAGAAGCTCTTCCCATCTCAGGAACCGCGGGCATAACGGGCCGGACACCTTTGCCTGTTGTGGTGCGAGGTAGCGTTCGACCAACAATGGGCCAAAGAGCCCATGGCCCGGCGCGCGGCCGGTGGCTATCTTTCCTACGGAAGTCCGCACAGCCCGTTGAGCCGGCAATGTCAGCTGGCATGGGACGTCAGGCTAAGAGTGAAGTTAGCTATTTGAGATCAGGTATTTTGGAACATCCCGGGGCCCCTGCGGCCGGTCGGGATATGGGTAGCCCCTCGGAGGCTAGGGAGGTCTGACCATGATGGAGGCTGCTAAAGGCGGCTTCGACCGCCTGAGCGCAAGGGAGCGCCAAGTCCTATCGGCTCTGATGCGCGGGGAGACGGCACGGGATATCTCGCGTGAGTCGTTTGTGTCGCTACCGACGGTGCGTAGCCAGATCCGTTCGATCCTCATCAAGCTGGGGGTGAGCTCGCAACTGGGAGCTGTTGTCCTTGCGTACAGGAGCGGCTGGAACGGGGAGCGAGGCGCTGGTCCGGCAGATGAGCCAGAGCGGCTGGTTGTCGGTATGTGACGGAGAGGACATTGGCCAGTCAAGGACTTCATCGCGAGACGTCTGCCGCCGGGCGGGTGTCGTCGCTGGGTGCGACGAGACTGCCGGCCGGAGCTGAGCTGAGGTCCGTTGGCGAGTTCGGTGAGGGTACTCCGGCCATGGGGGCCGTCGCCGGCCCACGCGCTGTGATCGAGCGCGCTCCGGCTTCTTGGGCCAACCCTTCGAACAGCGTGGGGGATCGAAGCTGGGGCATGAAAGAACTCGTCGTAGCCCTGCGCTGGGTGGCCATCGGGCTTTCCATGACCGCCGCGGCGCTCGGCACCCCCAACCGAGGGGAGATGGTGGCGGCGGCGGTTCTCGTTGTGTGGGCCATTGGGCGCACGTTGTGGCCCCTCGAGCCGGGCGCGACACAGGAGGCGAAGCCGCGAGGTTGGGCGAAGTCGGGGAGCGGCCTGGTGGAACTGGCCGTTTGTGTGGCGGCCGTTGGCGCTACCGGGGGCGTCGGGTCGCCGTTCGTGGTAAGCCTCGCGGCTGCGTGCTTCATTTGTGGCCTCGTCGTCCCGGTCGTGGTCGTTGCCTCGGCGGCCGTCGCGGGCATAGCTGGGTTTGGGGCTGCGGGCGCGGCAGGTGCCTTGGCCAGATCACTCGCTGCCAGGGACGTGAAGGGGCTAGCCGTGCTCGGCGCGCTCTCGCTGCTCGGGTCCTATAGCGAATGGCTCCTGGAAAAGGGCCGCAAGTCGAAGGACGAGCAGATAGAACGGCTCCGCAACCTGGGAGAGATCAATCATCTCCTGCTGGAGCTGCACGCCAAGGCGGCTTCCCTCCCGGCGGCTCTCAGCCTGAAGGTGGCGGTGGCGACCTTGGCGAGCCGTCTTCGCGAATTGCTCGAGCCTGACGTGGTCGCGCTGGTGCTCTCCGACCCCATTGCGCACAAGGCCGGAGCGCGCTGGGAGGTGGTCCTTGCCGAGGGAGTGGAACTGCCCGACGTGCTCAGGGAGTGGGCGCTCGCTCCTGCGCTGCAAGAGGCGGCAAGCTCTTTAGGACCAGTGTGCCGTACTCGGCTCGGGCACGGGGAGGGGGTCGCCCTCGAGGCGTGGAGCGGGATGTACGTGCCCTTGTGGGCTCGCGACAGACTCGTCGGACTGCTCGCCGTGGAACGGGTAAGCGCTGGTCAGCCGTTTGGCCCTGTTGACCTGGACATGGTAGAGAGCGTCGCTCGCCACGCGGGCCTTGCCATAGATAATGCGAGGCTCTTTCGCCGCTTGCGAGTGCTCGGGGCCGAAGAGGAACGGGTGCGCATCGCGAGGGAGCTCCACGACAGGGTAGGCCAGTCGCTCGCGTACCTCGCTCTCTGCTTGGACAGGCTACAAGGAGAAGCCAGCGTGTCAGGTGGACCAGGTGGACGGGAGATGTCAACTGAGCTGGGTCAGCTGGCAACCGAGGCTCGCCGGGTGGTGAGAGAACTCCGTACCAAGCTGTCTGACCTGCGTACTGAAGTCACGGAGGAACATGGACTGGCGGACGCCGTAGCCGGCTTGCTCGAGCGTGCCGAACAACGTTCTGGGCTAATGGTTGACCTTTCCACCGGGCCACTGGCTCCTCTGCCAGTTGAGGTCGGCCGCGAGGTTGCGCGCGTTGCCGAGGAGGCAGTCAACAACGCCGAACGCCATTCGGGGGCTACTCGCATCGACGTGCGGTTGGCCTGGGATGGCCAGTCCGGGGAGCTCGTGGTGGCCGACGATGGAAATGGGATTCCCGCGAGCGCGGCATTGCGGCGAGACGCCTTCGGGATGTTGGGCATGCGCGAGCGCGCGGGCGCAATCGGAGGCTCGTTGACCATAAATACCGCCGCGGGCCGCGGGACGACCGTGACGCTCCGGTGGGGCGAAGGGGAACCAAAACTGAGGAGTCAGCGGTGAGCTGTGTAATGCTTGTAGACGACCATAGGGTCTTGAGGGACGGACTTCGACGCTGCTTCGAGGCGGCAGGGTTCGAGGTTGTGGCCGACGTGGGCGACGGCGAGAGCGCGATCGGGCTGGCAGCGGAGGCTCGACCGGACGTCGTATTGATGGATATATCTATGCCCGGGCGCGACGGGGTCGAGATAACCCGCCAATTCCGCCGGCAATGCCCAGGGACGGCCGTCGTGATCCTCACGATGTTCGCCGACGAGACGACTGTAAGGGAAGCCTTCGAGGCCGGCGCGGCGGCCTACCTGACCAAAGACTGCTCCGCCTCGGAGATTGTGTCCACGGTCGGCCGAGTGGCTCAGGGAAATGCCCAAGGTGCTGAGGTGGCGAGTTCGTACCTAAGGGCGTCGTCGCGAGCGGCGCTGCCGTCGTCGCTGCACTTGCTCACCCGCCGGGAGACCGAGGTCCTGCAACTGGCGGCTCGTGGCGCCTCGAACGGGAGCATCGCCAGGGGGCTGTTTATAAGCGAGAAGACCGTAAAGAACCACTTGGAGCACATATACACGAAGTTCGGCGTGGAAAGTAGGGGCCAGGCGGTTGCCAAGGGAGTGCGGCTCGGTCTCGTGCGGATCTCGTAAAGACCCGTCGCCACGGAAGGCCATGTAAGCGGAGCTGGGCCGGCGGGCATAGGAGCGTGTCAACTGCTCAGGGCTGAGGTAGCGGAGCCGGTGGCACTCGCTGACGCCGAGTGTTGACGTGCCCGCTGCCGAGCTGACCTCTGACGGAGCTCCCGGGGGGAAGGTGGCGGCGTCTGCGGCTCTCACCACGCTCCGACGTGCTCGAAGACGATGGCGTCGCCAGCGCGGAGCTCCACCCTCCAGCGCGCGTCGTGGGACAAGAAAGTGCTGAGGGCCTCGTGCCTGTCCCACATCACCCAGCGCACGCGCCAATGGGCAAAGACTGTGTCGGGGTCGAGCGACAAGCTGTCGACCTGCATGTAGGTGCGGAGGACGCCTGTCCCGAAGTAGAGATCGGTGCGCCCGTCTACGAACACGGGGATGTGCCTATAGACGAGGTAGTCGCTCCACCAGTAGGTCGTGAACACGCGCCCGCCCTGGCGGGCGAGGAAGTTGGTGGCGGCGACCGGGGTGGCCAAGGACCCGGTGCCCGACTGGGCTGCACCGGCCGGTACGTGGGTACCGACCAGCAGCGCGGCTGCCAGGGCGCCCGACAGGGGTAGCGTCGCCAAGGCAGGCCGCAAGGTCTCTCGCTTAAGCGGGGCCCAGGGGGCCAGGAGGGCGCAAGCTGCGAGCACGAAATAGGGCGTGAAGCGGACGGCGTGCAGGGCCGCGATAAAGAGGAGGCCCGCTAGGACGGCGTCCTGCAGGGCAAAGTCCGTGCCCGAGAAGGCGAGCAGGCACACGAACAAAAGCACCGGCCCGATTATCACGGCGAGTAACAAGTAGGAGTGGAAGTTCGGGGTCTGCCATTCGGCGATGAGCGAGGCCAGTCGGGGCGAGGTGCTGACGTGGAAGGCGTAGACGAGGAGCCTCGGACCGTTGGGGTTGACGAGGGAGGCGGTGAGACTGCTGAGAAGGGCGAGAAGGGCCGCCTTCTTCGGGAGTGGCCTCGCGACTTGTAACCGGCCTCCCGAAGGTGGGAGGAGCGACCAGAGAACTTCGAGGAAGACCATACCGAGCCCGAGCAGGAAGCTGCCGTGGAGATTGGCCCAGACAAGGAGCAGTGCCGGCACGGCGAAAAGCCACCGGGCGTGGTGCCGAGCGAGGGCGAGGAGCAGCAAGAGCAATGCGAAGAAGAGGTAGCTCAGGTCCTGGGGGCGGGCGGCCAGGCCGACTGAAAGCCCGGCTGCCGCAAGCACCGAAAGGGCCGCGGACCACATCCAGCTCGCCCTGGATACCCGCCAACGGGCCACGCCCGCGAGTATGGCGCCGGCGCAGGCCCCTGCGGACACGAGCCAGTACGAAACCGCGCCCGCGTGGCCGACGAGCCACGCGAGGAGTACCTGGAAGCCCCATTCCTCGTCAAGCCAGGGCCGACCGTGGACGGTATAGGAAAAGACGTCGTGGCGGATGACGGCATGGTGGGCGAGCATCCAGCGCCCCGCCGCCACTTCGTAGAACACGTCGCCCGAGAGGCCGGAGTGCATCGCCTGGCGAAAGAGGGCAGCGCAGGCGCCTGCTATTACTATGAGCGCAGGGTGAAAGCGAAGCATACGGAGGCGTGCGCCTCCCGACGGGCCACGTGCCTGGTTACTGCCGTCCCCGACGGTCTCGGCCTCTGTGCTTGCCGCGACGACCTCACTCAGCGTAACCATACCTGTCCCATCTTTGACTAGTAGGCCAGATCTCAAGGGTAAAGCAGATCTCCAGGTAGCACCAGAGCCTCTAGCGAAAAATGGGCCGATGGGCCCATGGATCTCGCGCCACCTTCAGTGAAACACTGAGATGAGCCCGCCAGTGCGGGAGGCTTTTGGCCTGTTCCGGCAGGGCAGGTTTCGGGACGAGGAAGGGTATCTATGCTGAACCAGATCGTGATGTGGCCGGGGCTCCTTTTCAATTGGGCACGCGACAAGTTTCCCCGTAGGGACGACAAGGGGGCCAGTTTGGTCGAGTACGCTCTACTGCTGGCCTTGATCTCCGTCGTGGCTATCGGCGCCCTGGTCTTCTTGGGCCACACTGTCAGCAACACAGTTAACCAGGTGGGGCACGCCATAAACAGCACGAACTCTGTGAATACGCCCTAACAAACTCTAGGCCGACTCCCAGCAAGGGAGGCAAAGGATGGCCGATCGACAAAATGGGAGAGCGCGTCGTGTTTTAGGACGTCGGGGAAAGACCAGGGTGGCCCGGCGTGGGGAGGGCGGTGCGACCCTCGTAGAGTACGCGCTGGTGCTCGCGCTGGTCGCCGTTGTCTCCGTAGGCGGGCTTTCGTTTTTGGGCAGCTCGGTCAGAGCGAGCATGAACAAGGTTGCGGCTCAGATCGCCGACGGGTGCGGAGGGGACGGCGTGTTCCAGATCCTGGTGGACGGCCAGTCCTGCACGGCGGACCCATGGCCGTTGACGGCAACCCTGGGTCAGGGCACGACCTTCTATATGACGACGGCCGGGGGCAGCCCGCCGGTCCGTTATGCTTCTGTCTGTACCAACTGTGCTGGTGATTTTGACCTAGTCGGCGGGATGGGGACATTGGAGGTGTTGCCAGGAGCTCCCCCGGGTCTTCTCCCTCTCCTTCAGGTCACAGCCACGGACAGCAGCGGCCAGACGACAACCAACGAGTTGTCAATCGTTGTGGCGCCGCGCACGCTCGAGTCGGTGGTGCCGATACCTGTGGGTGCCAAGTGCACGTACGTTAGGAAGGCCGGCGCTGATTATCTAGGCACCTGCGATAGCACTGCTTGGCTGGACGGCTACTACATCTTCACGACCAATGGGTGGAACCTGATCGTAGCCAGCAGTGCCGTGGGTGAGGGCGAGATCGGGGATACAGAGGCACTGGGAGCTGGAACCCATCAGGGGGGCTTTACGGGAGTGCCCGAGGGGCCTTGGACGTGCGCTGGGCCTGAGCCCGGGGGCTTCTGTTCGGAACTGGCTACAAACGCGTCGGGGCCGCTCACCAACCCGAGCGACGGCGCCTTGGGCGGCTGGGGGTAGTGATGGTGGGGATGGCGTTAGGGGCTCGACGGTCGAGGAAGCTTCGGTCGTGGGGCGAAGACGGCGTGAGCATCCTGGAGTACGTACTGTTGGTAAGCCTCGTGGCCCTGGTCGGCGTGGGCGCACTACTCTACCTGGGCCGGAGCAGCGCCAGCCCGGGGCACGCCGCCAATGCCGTCGCAGTGGGTGTGTCGGGGGGTGCTGGCACATCCCCCGGTCCTCGGTCGAGGGTGTGGTGCACCACTAGCTCGAGTGATTGTACCGACGCGGTCAGCACCGGCGACCAGCAGGTGGTCAGCTTTTGGGTAACTGCAGGGACCCCGGATTACAGCTTTCAGTTGGGACACCGCGTGCCGGGTTTCGTGACGCTCCAGGACGTGGACAAGGTGGCAGGTACGGGCAAGGTGATCATCGAGCCAAAAAGCTGTGCCGAAGCGGGCACCTACGACATTGCGCTCCTCGTGACCGATGCAGCGACGCCGCCGGGGAGTGGGCAATTGAGCTTCTCGCTGACGGTTTCCAAGTCCTCAACGTGCTGATGGCTGCCGTTTCGCGACCGTCGCGGGTGGCGGCCAGATGGAGCGATGGTGGGGGCCTATTGGTGCTGCTCTTGGTGGCAGGCACGTTGTTTGCCGTAGGTGATCACACCTTTACGCAGTCGGTGTCCTCGGACGTGGCTTTGTACCGGCACTATGCCAGCGCGGCTCTAGCGCCGCCGGTGCTGCACGCCTTGCCTCGAGAGTACCCCGCTGCTGCACTGGCTGCCTTCCTGCCTGGAGAGGCGGTACCGGCTCATTACGCGCTCGGCTTTGCCGTTCTGGCCGCTTTTGCAGTTGTTTTGCTGGTCCTGTCGAGTGACGGCCTAGAAAGGCACCCTGGCTGGTCGCATCGGGTGTGCGTGTACATGATCGCCGGGACGGTCGTGGTCGTGTTCGCCCGTTATGACATCTTCCCAGCACTGGCAGGGTTCCTCGCCGTCGAGGGTGCACGGCGCGGCAGGTGGGGCCGGGCTTGGGCCTGGGCAGCGGTGGGTGGGCTGCTGAAGCTTTTCCCCTTCTTGTTGTTGCCTGGGTTCGTGCTGGTCGAGCGGGCGCACACGGGGAAGTGGCCCGTGCGGCGCGCGTTGGCGGCAGGCGGGGCAGTCGGACTGTTCGTGCTTGGGCAGTTCGTCGTTGCACCTGCAAGCCTGCTATCCCCGGTCAGCTACGAAATGCGCCGGGGTTTCGAACTGTCGAGCCTGCCCGGCAGCCTCACTCTTCTTGTCGACCCGCTGCACGTGGAGTGGGGGATGGCTTTCGGGTCGACGGAGGTCGTGGGCGGCGTCCACGCCGTGATTGCCGCGGTCGCGACAGTGGCTATGGTGCTGGGCCTCCTCTTCGTCTGGGTGCTTGCCAACAAGCGGCGGCTGCCCGTGGAGGTGGTCAGCCTCGCGGTGCTATCGGTGGTTGTGTTGACCAATAAGGCGTTCGCGGCGCAGTACCTGATCTGGCTGGTACCCTTCTGGGCCTACTGGCCGATGAGGCGAGGCTGGGTTGCTGCTGCGGCGCTGACAACGCTCGTGTACCCGCTGCTTTACGAGGAGGCCCACATTTGGGGCCCAGGCTTTTATCTCGCCACCGCGGTGGCGGCCCTGCGCAACGTGGTACTCGTCGTAGCGACCGTGCGATGGCTCGCCGAGCAACTGAGAAGGGAAGGTGACAGGGCCATCGAGCGGAGCCCGGACTTTGAGACCGGGCCTGTCCAGATCGCTGAGCGTCCCTCCGTGATGGCCGGGTGAGGGGTACGCCATGGGGACAGCGACAAGGCCCTCTGTGTTGTCCAAAGGGGGGCGTTGATGTTCGCCTCGAGGCGCCATCCTCGCCGGAGCGGACCCCGCTTGTGTGGCGGGCTTCTCTCTGCCACCTATCCTTGCAGCTCATTGGGATGTTGGTGTTCAGTGCGCTCCAGTACCGGCGTTTCAATGTGACAACTGACTTCGCCAGCTGTTCACAGGCATGGGCCGCAACGCCCGCGGGCACTTCGACCCTGAGTGCTTGCGCCGTCTCAGGTGCGCTCCTGCTGTTCGCCGCTGGGTTTGCTGGCTTGGTCGGTCCGAGAGGGCGCCGCTCTGCAGCATTCTGGACGGCTCTTGGCGGGCTGCGTGGCTGGTCTTGGTGGTGGAGGTTGGGCGGCAGGGAGCGCGACCTGGAATGACATGGTCGCTATGTAGGGGCCTCAGGGAACCGGGCATGCTATGTCGCACAGCATCGCCTGGTGGCGAGGGCTCAAATAGGCCATCGACGTCCTGACGACAGTATTGTTGCCGGTCAGCGAGGGCTGCGGCTCGAGGATGTCGACCCATACAGTGCAATCAGTGCCGGCAACGGTGCACCCGTTATTGGTGGCTGCCATGCAGACGATGGCCCTACCGTCAGTGGCAGTGGTGACATAGGATCCAATGGGCGGGGCGGGGCATAGTGCCGCGGCGCCGCTCCAGTTCCTGCCGATGCCGATGCCATATGTAGAGAGTATGGTCTTGGCTTCGTAGCTCGGGGCGCTGGTGTCGAGAAGGGTCGTAGTCGTGAACGGGGGATAGGGCGGCTGCTGTTGGGACCATGTCCACATCGTCTCTTGCTGCGTGGAAGACTGTGCCCCGGCGAGCGCGAGCGAGTCTGCCGCTCCTTGGATGTCTACGGCCGACTGGACGAGGTTGCCAAGAGTGATGGCGAACAAGAAAAACGCAGCCAGCGCGGTGAGGGAGATGGCCCAGAACACCAGGACGAAGCCGTCGTCGTGGCCCTTGGCAGCGGGTCGGGCGATGTCAGGAAGTTTGTGGGCCACAGCCTGGTAGCGGGGGGGTATAGGGGTTGTAGTCGTGCAATTGGGGGCCGCCCAGGCCATTCTGCTGTCCGCCTTGGCCCTCCTGACCTCCTTGTCCGCCCTGACCAGCTTCCAGGTACAACTGGCTATCGGCCGATAGCGTTATATTGGCGAAGAAACCGGTGAAGGTCTGAGCTGGCATTTGGACGCAGACCTTGACTGTGCCATCTCCGGGTAAGTAAAGCGCCACCTCGGGTGTCCCGGCCGTACCTATCGGAGTGCCGATCGTGCCCTCGATCTGACAAATTACCCGTTTCGTGTAAGAGTTGACGGCACCGTTGCTCGTAGGCGGGAGTATGTCAGCACAACCCTCGTTGTCTGGTGCGGGGTCACCCATGGCGACGGAGCGAGCCGCCGTCTGGACAGAGTTGCGTAGCTGGGACCAGCCGGCAAAGGCCAACCCAAACTGTATCATCGCGAAAAGCATGAGCGCGAAGACCGGGAGGATCAAAGCGAATTCGACCAGGGCCGCCCCCGAGTCGTCCTTATAACGTGCCCAGTGGAGAGCGGCGTGCAGCGGATGCCCGAAAGGATGACCGTCCGCTGAAGATGGACGGCTCGATGACGTGGTCGTCATTTGATCAGGGTGCGGTAAATCTCGATGGCGGCCGGCCCAACGACGACGATGAAGAGCGCCGGTAGTACACAGAACACGAGAGGGAAGAGCATCTTGACCGGAGCCTTTTGGGCGAGTTCTTGGACGTGCTGGCGTTGGGCGACGCGGGCCTGCTCGGCCTGGGCGCGCAATATGGACCCAACCGAAACCCCGAAGGTTTCCGCCTGCACCAGGGCCATGACGAAGGAACGGAGCTCATCGACGTCCGTCCGGAGGTCGATTGCCTCGAGAGCTTCTTTGTGGTCGGCCCCCATGCGCACCTCGCCCAAGTACCGCGAGAACTCTTCGCTGAGCGGGCCTGGCAGGGAAACTATCGACCTGGTGAGTGCTTGGTCGAAGCCGAGCCCGGCCTCGACGCTGATCATGAGCAACTCGAGCAGGCCAGGAAGGTCATGGCGGATCTGCTCCTGGCGCCCGCTGACGGCCCGGTTGAGGTAGGCCTCGGGGCCGAGGCCGAGTGCCGATACGAAGAAGAAGAACGTGAGCAAGCCGTAAATCCCTGAGATATGTGCAACGAGCAGGAGGAGGAAGGCCGGCACCACCAAGACGAGCGACACGAGGCGTATGGCCAGGAAGAGGTCGGTATAGGTTGGCCAGTCGTGGCCGGCCAGGGTGAGGCGCCGGCGAACGCTCGCCGCGTAAGCCGGGGGGCACAAGTGACGAGCTGGCCGGCCAATCGCGGCCGCGACAGAGTTAACGACCTGGCGCACGATGGCGCCCTGACGGACGGGCGCGTCACGGTTGGTGTCAACGGGACGGGCTACGAGAGTGCTCTTCGCCGCCGGAGCCGCCCTCGTGCTCGCGATCGCCGAGCGGAGAGTGGCAAGGGCCGCCCGGCGAGGTGCTTGCTGGTACCATAAGATTGCTCCGAGCACCGCGAGCGCGACGACTGGCACAAAGTAGACGAAGGGCACCATATCAGGGCTCACGTTTGTATCTTCACTACGCGGTACATCCAAAAGAAGCCGACAACCTGGAGCAGCAAGCCGCCGACGAGCATCACCTTGCCCGGGAAGGTGTGGAAGAGTTCGAGCATGTAGGCGCGGTTGACGGCGAAGATGAAGATCCCGAGCAGGACGGGCATGGCCCCCAAAATGTAGGCGCTGAGGCGGCCCTCGGCTGTGAGGGCCCTCACCTCGCGGCGCAACCGGACGCGCTGGACCATGGTCTCTGCCAAGGTGTCGAAGAGGGACGCCAGGTTGCCCCCCGCCTCCTGCTGGATGCGCACGGCGGCGACGCTCTCGGAAAAGTCGTGGTTGCGGATGCGGGCGGCTGCGCTTTCCAGGGCCTCCTCCACCGGACGGCCGAGGCGAGCCTCGTTGAGCACGCGTTGCAGTTCGCCCGCAGAAGGCTCACGCAACTGGCGCGTCACGGCCTCGAGCCCCTGCAAAAGCGAAAAGCCTGCCCGCAGCGAACTTGCTGTGAGCTTCAGGACATCGGGTAGCTGGATGGCGAACAGCCGGGCCCGGTGGTCAGCTGCCGCCTGCAGGCCCGCCAATGGGACCACCAAGAGGAGGACCAGAACTATGATGCTCCCTACAGCCCCAGCCAGCGCTGAGCCGAGGGCTACCAGGATCGCTCCGCCGATGAGCCATATCGAGAGTAGTTCGCCGAGGCGGGTTCGGGCGCCGGCCCTTTCCAGCATCGTCGTGAGCCGCTGGTCTGCGCCAACTCGACGCGCCAGGCCCTCCAGGCCGACCGAGAGGCGCTTGAGCGCAGGCAAAGTGAGCAGGGTCCAGTCGTCGCCGGTGGGGCGAGACGGGGCCAGCGGAGTCAGACGGTAGGGCTCCAGGATGGCGGCGAGGTCGGGCTGGCGCGAGCGCGCCCATAACCGCCACCCTCTGCGTAGCGTCCTCTCCCGAGGGTGGGCGAGTTCGGGTCGCACGTGACGCCCGCTGCTGTAACGCCGCGTGGAGGATCCGGCTTCCTTGGCCGCAGAGAGGTCGCGCTGGTGCCGCCGCCTCAGTACCCACAAAGTCACGATGAGGACCGCAGCCGCTCCCAACAAGGCCGCTCCTTCGGGGCTTCGCAGATGCCCGAAGTGGACCACGACGCTGTGCCACACGCGGGTAGCGGCCACTCTTACTTGAGCCACCCATTAGCCGTGGGAAGGGCGCGCCCGGCCGCACCGTTGTGGTGGGCACCTGCCTCGGGCTCGAAGACGGCGCGGTCGACCTCCACCCCCCGGTCGGCAAGCCTGTCGGTGAGCTGTGGGCGCAGCCCCGTTGCGCGGAGCTGGCCGGGGACGCGCCCAAGACCAGCCCCTGCCCGGTAGTCGAAAACGAAGATGTCCTGTAGGAGGATCATGTCACCCTCCATTCGCCCAACCTCGGTCACGTGGGTCACCCGCCGGCTGCCGTCGCGTAGACGTGCCAGGTGCACGATGATGTCGAGGGCGGCCGAAACCTGCTCGCGCACGGCCCGGATCGGGAGGTCGAAGCCGGCCATCAGCGTCATGGTCTCCACGCGGGCCAGCGCGTCGCGAGGGCTGTTGGCATGCACCGTCGTCAGCGAGCCCTCGTGCCCTGTGTTCATCGCCTGGAGCATGTCGAGGGCTTCGCCGGACCGGCACTCGCCGATGATGATGCGGTCGGGTCGCATGCGGAGGGCGTTGCGGAGCAAGTCCCTGATCGTGACCTCGCCCTTGCCTTCGGTGTTGGGTGGGCGCGACTCGAGCGAGACGACGTGGCGCTGGCGCAGCTGGAGCTCCTTGGCATCTTCTATGGTAATGATGCGCTCGTCAGCGGGGATGAACGACGACAGCACGTTGAGCAGCGTGGTTTTTCCTGTGCTGGCGCCGCCTGATACCAAGACGTTGGCCCTGCCCTGCACGCAGGCCCGCAGGAACTCGGCCACCGGCTGGGTGAAGGTACCGAAGCCGACGAGGTCTTCGAGGGTGAAGGGGTCGGCGGCGAACTTGCGGATGGTCAAGAAAGGGCCGCCGACCGCCAGGGGTGGATAGATGGCGTTGACCCTCGAACCGTCGGGCAGGCGGGCGTCAACCATAGGTGAGGATTCGTCGATGTGGCGGCCAACTTCGGCCACGATGCGCCCCGTGACATGGCGCAAGTGCGCCTCGTCCAGAAATGAGACCTTCGTCGGCACGATCTTGCCGTTGCGCTCAATGTAAACACGGTTCGGCCCATTTACCATGATCTCCGAGATCGTTTGGTCGTGGAGCAGCGGCTCGATCGGGCCATAGCCGAGCACGTCGTCGGTGACACTCTGCGCGACCTGTGCCGTTTCTGCCGCCGACATCGGCGTCTTCTCGACCCGCAGGGCGGTCTGCAGGATCTGCTCGACACGCGCCCGGAGCTCCTTCTGGTCGACCAGGTTGCTATAGAACACAGGCCCGAGCTCGGATATCACGCGGCGGTGGGCGCGCTCGCGGACGGCGTCCAGGACCCCTGCCCTGACGTCGACTGAGCCCATGCCCTCCTGTAGGCGCCCGTAAAGGCTCGGCGCACCGGGGCGGCGCGCGTTAACGCTTTCAAAAGGCTCGTGCTTCGCGTCGCCGACCACCAGGCCGTCGGACCTTCTCCCGGACGACGAGCCCCTGGCGGACGGGCTATTTGTATTTCGCGTCAGGCGGTCTTCGCTGCTCATGGTTGCAGGGCTGCCTCCTCGGCCCGGGCCATGACGAGGTCGGCCAGTTGGAACACTTGGCCGACGAAGCGCGACCGCGGGTGCTCGACTAAGACCGGTGAGCCCTGGTTGACCGACTGGGGGACGACTGCCTCCGAGGGTATGGAAACGTCGACCTTGACTTCGAGCGCCTTTTCGATGTCATGTTGGGCCAAGTGGACCCTCGAGTCGGCTCTGTTGAGAACCATCAGCACCTTGTCCATTGGCAGCTGCAGGAGCTCGAAGGCCTGAAGCCCGAGACGGGCGTTCTTCACTGAAGGGACGTCCATGGAAAGTAAAAAGGTGGCCAGGTCGCTTTCGGCTACGGCTTGGAGCACCACCTCGGAGAGACGCGGGGGGGTGTCGACGATTACGTGGGCGAACATGGTTCGCAGGAGCTCCAGCACGCGAAGCATCGAAGCAGGCTCGACGTTGTCCGCCTCGGACGGAGAGGTCGGGGCGCCGAGCACATAGACTCCGCTTCTTTCGTGGCGGGCCAGGAAGCTGCGAAGGAGCGTCTCGTCGAGCAGGTCCCCGGCCGAGACGGCGTCGGTAAATGTATGCCGTGGCTGCAGGCGCAGCATCACGGCGATGTCGCCGAACTGGAGGTCCAGGTCCAAGATGGCGACCGGCTGGCCGGAGCGCATGGCGAGCGCCGTAGCCAAATTGACGGCCACTACCGACTTGCCGACACCGCCTTTCGGCGAAAAGACACTGGTCACGAAGCCTCGCGCCGGCCCGCGGTGGGCAGGCGGTCGGTCCCGTGCGTTGGCTGCTGCCGCGGCAGCGAGCTCGCGCTCCAACCTGTAGGCCAGTTCATCGACGGCCGGTGCGAGCTCGCCGTCTATCTCGGCGAGTGCCACGGCGTCGCCGACCCCGGACCGAATAGCGCGCCGCATCACCCCAGCCGAGGGCTGGTCTACTACCAGTACCGCTCCGCTACCGGGGGTGTCCCTCAGGAGGTCGGCGACGCGCTCGAGTGTTTCCTCTGTTGCCTGCGAGGGGCCAAGGACCAAGACAAGCGGGCGGCCTGGCCGCACGCGGGCGCCGTCGAGACCGTCGAGCGTCGAGAAGGCTTGGGGGTCCCAGATGTGGGAAAGGGCCGCGTGAAGCTGCACGAGGACCTCGTTGTCCGCTTCGACGATCATCACGGCAATCGCAGCGGGTGCCGTGATCTCCTCCACCGCGGGCGGGCGCGGTTCTGGGAGCCCGGTCATTTCCTGTGTGGTCACGTCGGTTCGCTTCCTAAGACGGTTTCCATAGGGTGAGCGTGGTCGGGCTTGGGCCTGGGCAAGCCGCGCTCGTGCGCCGTCGGCCGCAGCCTGTCCAGCAGCTCTGCCTGAGAGTGGGCTCCAAGCTTGCGAAAGATGGCCTTCAGGTGGTTGCGCACGGTCTGCGGGCTCAGGTAGAGGGAGCGCGCGATCGACGAGACCCGGCGCCCGTCCAGGAGCAGCTGTAAGACGTCCTTTTCCCGTCGGGTGAGGGAGTCCACTGCGGAAAGCGGCCCCCAGGCCAAGGCGCCGTCGACGCCTGCGCCTAAGCCGTCAAATCCCGCGTAGGCCTCCGGAACGAGGGCTGGCTGGCCGGAAACGTGCGGGGAAGGTCCCGGGGTGAGCAACCAGACGGCGAAGCGCCAGCCGTGTGACCCGGTGAACGCGCTTATCGTCACCTTGGTGCGCACCCGGGGCCGCCCCGGTGCTGCGAGTTCGATCCAGGTCGAGCTAGTGCCCGAACCCTCCAGTGTGAGCAGAGAGGCGGTCCCCTTGAGAGCCAGCAAGTACCGTTGGCGCTGGTCCAAGGGCACGTAGGGGGGTGGCTCGGGTGTGCCGAGGGGTAAGCAGGCGTTGCCGCCGACCAGGTAGTTGAGGGCCGGGTTGGAGTACGTCCGCTGGCCGGCGCTGTCCAAGACTAAGACCCCCTCTGAGAGGTCGTCGAAGATCGTCTTGAGAGAGGCGTCCAGGCGGCCTTGGGCCCCGCGGAACGTTGGCAGTTGCTCTCCGTAAGGCAACGACAAGCTCGGGTTCATGCCGCCCTCGGTCTCGACCGCCACATACCGGGCCGTGCTGGCGCCCCGGCCAGGGCGCCCAGAGGCCGCGCCTCCCTGCACATGCTCAGCCTCGCCGCTGGCGAGTGTGTTGGCGCCCGGGCACGCTGGCGGCCGGTGTACGAGGCGGTACGTGCAAGGTCCTCGGGTGTGTGGCTGGATATCGAGGTGGCAGGTGCCTCGTCGGGGGTAGGGCAGCCGGAGGGCGCCGCCGGCGTCTCCGCAACGCGAAGAGCACGAGCAGGCCGAAGAGGACCAGCACTGCTGCACCACCGGCGAAGGGGTAGAGGAGGGGGAGGGGGGCAGGGCCGACCCGGAAGGTAAGCGTCTCTGTCTTGCTTTGGGCGCCGTCGAAGGTGGCGACTCCCGTGATCCGGTAGAGCCCGTCCTTGGCCACAGGGACCGGTATGTTGATGACGCCGCTCTGGCTTGGTTGGAGCAGCACTGGGGCGAGGGACTTCACCCCTTGGACGAGAGCACCGTTGCGGTAGAGCTGGCCGACAAAGGTCGTCTCCTGCGGCAATAGGCCGCTGCTCCGTACCGACGCCTGCAGTTCAGCCGAATAGCCGGCGCTCGGGTGGTTGAGCAGCTTCAGGCCGAGCAGCTTGCCGCCGCGGTGGAGGCTCCCGTAGGGCACGAGCCTGAAGGACATGGACTTGGAACCGAGGTTGACGCTTCGGAAGGAGGCGGAAAGCTCCGCGTGGTAGACGCCAAGGGTCTGCGTCTCGGTGTCGTTTCCCGGCCAATCGAGCTGCAGTACACGAAGACCGGAAGGTTGCAGTGTCCCGGCCGAGGTCGTGCGGTTGAAAACCACGGCCTTAGCTTTGGTTATAAGCAGATGGAACACCGGGGTTATGGCGACATTGCCGGCGTCGTGTACGCGAGCGAACACCGTGACCGGGGATCCGACCTCGACCTTTGGGTAGGTGTAGGCGTCCAGGAGCCTTCCCGCGAGGATTTGGGTGCCGGTGACGTGGACCGTTACGGGGACTACCGCCCCGAAGCCGACCGAGCTGGTCCCGTTGGCAGCTTTCACCGGTGGCGCTTCGACGACGAGCCTACCCTGGTAAGTGCCGTTGCTGAGCGTCGCCGGCACGCGCAGCCTGAGGAGCAGGTCGGTGTCACCCGGGTCGGCCAGGACGGACCGCAATGCCTTTGTGGGCGCGGAAGAGCGGACCACGCTCAGCCACGCACCTGCCCGCCCGTCGCTGGCGAAATAGAACGTTTTCGGCGTCGACCCGCCATTGATCAGGCCGATCGTCTCGGTGTACGAGCCTCCCCGGAGAGCCTGTGAGTACGACACCTTTGTCGGGAAGAGACCGAGGCTACCGCCGCCGCCCGAAGGAGTGGTGGCGGAAGCTCCTCCCACACCGAGGAGGGACGTCCCCGCCCCGACGACGGTGAGCATGAGCGCGCTCATGACAAGACGCGCTCTCTTGGCCAGCGAGAGCGCGTCCAGCTTCAGGTTCGTTCTCGTCACATCTAGAAGGGTGGCCCATATCGCGCTATGGCCGCACCATCAAGATTGATGAAAAACGAGCCAGTCGGGAGGTGACACCGGGGCCAGCGCGACATGGGGAGGGGCCGTAGCCCCTCCCCATCTCTCTTTGCTGTTAGCGGCTTGCCCGACCGGCCCGTCGGCCGGCGTTGCCCTTCAGGCAAGCTGGTTCGGGTTTCTGGTTATTACCCGGCAGGAGCGAGCCGCACGGGAGCCCCGGCATCACCGGCGACCGGCATGTAAGGAGCACCGTTGTCGGTTGGGCAATAGCCGGCTGTGCCGCTGACCGACCCAGCGCCCGGGCTGGCCTGAGACCAGACGACCATCGAGCCGTTATAGGTGTCGACCGGTATGCCGGTCTCCGGGTGGACGGACAGGTCGAGCTTCGGCGTGTCGTTCGGGCAGACCAGCTGGGGACCGTTCCCGTTGAACCAGACGATCTGGTCCGTGTTGCCGGCCCCAGGTGAGCCGCTGGCAGGTGCGATCGGGCTCAGGGTCTGCAAGTAGCTGGCGTTGTAGCCGAAGCTGGCGTCGAAGTAGCCGTTACCCGTGGAGCCCGGGGTGCCGATGACCTTCCCGTAGGTCTGGCCGGTCATCGGGAAGAACTGTACCCCGACCTGCATACCCTCGTTGCCACCATTGGTGATCGTCGGGTGCGACGAGTTGGGCGGGTTGAAGTTCGTGTCGCCTGGGACGACCTGCGAGCCACCGGGTGTGACACTGCCGAAGTTGACCGCGCTGAAGTCCTGGTCGAAGGCGGTGAATGCGTCCACGGCGAAGGTGTAGCTCTGTGATGTCACGTTGCCTTGCGTGTCAACGGCCCGGGTGGTGACGGTATAGACGCCGTTGGGGTCGTCCTTTGAGATCGTGAAGGCGTTGTGCCAGAGGGACTTAACGCCCTCGTTGCAGAGTGTCAGGATCCCGTTGGTGGAGTCGTTGACTGCGGCGTTGCTGAGTTCGCCATCCCCGATGGCCTGGGTGAACATGGGGTTCAACAGGCCGGTCAGGGTGCTCCCGGTGCAAGCCGACGCGCCCTCGATGGGGGCGGCGGAGAACACCTCAACGTCGAGCTTCCCGTTCGGGTAGTAGACGTCCCAGTACACGTCGGATATGGAGCTGAGGCCGGTCAGGTCATCGACCGCGGCCCAGAGCTCAACCCGGCGAGGCGCGTTGCCCTGCTGGTCAAAAGACCTGTTGGCGGCGTCGAACGCGTTGGGCAGGACGTCGACTCCCGAGGAGAACGTCGCCGACGGCTCTTGAGGCGCCGATGGGTTGGGGAGGGCGGTGTTCGGCGAGGTCGGCAGCTGGCACGGGGCGGTGCCCGTGTTGACTGAGTCGGCCAACCCGTTGGGCGAGATGTTCGAGACCCCGTAGTTGATCGCCGTGCTCAGCACGTTGCCGTACTTGTCGGTGACGGTCGTGCTACCCCCTGGGGGAGTCGGTGCCGTCGCCCCGGGGCTGGACGTGTAAGGGGCCCCGGTGAAGTTGGGAGCAGCGGAGTTGGTGTTGCTCGTCTCCGCTCCTCCGGCCGGGTTGTTGTCGGTTACCAGCCAGGAGCATTCGATGTTGGGACCGGTACCCGACGACGAGATGTTCGCCGACATGGGTATGGAGTTCCCCGATGACTGTGCCGACGCTATCCCGGTACCGGCCAAGCTCAGGCCGGCCATCGTGGAGGCCGCGATGAGCACCGAAGCCGTCTTGCGCCACACCCCTTGGGGTGTCCTAAGGTTCATTTTTCGTCTCCTTGTGTTGCCTTATTGGTCGAATGGAGGCGGCAGCCGGTTGACCCGGCCGTTCCCCCTCCTCATTCAGCGCCGGCATCCCGCCGGCGACCCTCACACGAAAGTCGCTTCACGAGGCGCCCTCAATGGTCCTTGGCGCAATTGACCAAGCGCTGGCCTGGGAAATGAGCGCAAGTACCTAGCTCAAAGTGGGCCGACAACTAGGTCTCGCGGCTGGTACGGAAATACGATCAGCCGACGGCCGCGAGCCTGACCGGGCTGCCGGCGTCGCTCGTGACGGGGTTGAAGGGGGTGCTCCGTCGTCGGGCCTCTCCGGGCCAGGGCGACTCTGCACAAGACCTTGGGCTCACCGTTGAAGCACCCGGCGGCGCCCGAGATGTGCACTCGGGCGCGGCACCCTAACCTCGGGCCATGGTGCGTCCTGGAAACTGGATCAACCCAGCGGGTGAGAGTCCCGTCCGGGTAAACGCCGGAGAGCCCGGTAGCAGGCCCCGGTTCGTCGTCGAGAGGCGGCGGGCTGAGCGGGGCGTCAAGAGCCTCTTTGGAGGGAGCAAGCGTGCGGGCCGTAGTGCCACGAGGCACGAGTCCTGCAGCCTCGTCACAGTCACAACGGG
>DAHWQF010000019.1 GCA_027334785.1 Acidimicrobiaceae bacterium | reverse complement strand
CCGGCGGGCGGCCCTGCGGCTAGTCGGCCCAGCCGAGTGACGGCGCCGCCAGCACGCCTCGGAAAAACCGGCTCAGCCGGTGCCTGGGGGCGTAACTTTCGGCCCAACCGGGTAAAGAGGGGCAGGTGGATCTAGCGTCGGAGGTGCCAGCCGGCGAGGGGGCGCGCCAACTCCAGTCGCCCGGTGAGGCGGCTGACCTGACGCGGTCCTACCCGCGCTTTACCGATGTGTTCGGTTCGGTCCGTGAAGCCCGCAACACCATCGGCAGCCTCGGCCTCCGGCCGGACCTCCAGGAAAAAGCCGCCCTCGTCGTGACCGAACTGGCGACCAATGCCGTGCTCCACGCCGGCGGCCTGTTGTCCGTGCGCATCTGGTACGGCGACGACCGCTTGCGCCTCGAGGTCGCAGACGGCTCGGACTTGCTGCCCGAACCGGGCGCACCGGGCAACATGAGCGGGCGCGGCCTTCAGATCGTGAGCGCTCTGGCACAAGCCTGGGGCTCCCAGAGCCGCCCCGGTGGCAAGGTGGTCTGGGCCGAGCTGTCCTGAGTGCTACAACCTCCAGAGTTTTGTATGGTCGGGGCATGGGCTCCTGGACGGCACAAGTTCTCCGGTGGCCCTGACTCTCATCGCTACCATCGCCGCCCTTGTCGGCGCCGCGCTGTACGCGATCTCTACCGCGCTGCTGCACCGTTCGGCCGGGCTCGTGGCGCAGGCGACGGGCGGGCGGGGTATGGCCAGGTTTGTCGCCCGGACCTCGGTCCACCCGCTATGGCTCCTCGGCATGTTGGGCCAGCTCTTCGGCTTTGGGCTCCACGCCCTGGCACTCCACGACGGGCCCCTGACGTTGGTCCAGCCTCTCATGGTCACCGAGGTCGTGTTCGCCCTCCCGCTCCGCCACCTCTTGGAAGGCCGCCGCCCTCGCAACTCTGAACTGGCCTGGGCAGCCCTGCTCTGCGCGGGGCTCGCTACCTTCCTCGTCGTAGCGACCTCTGCGGAGGGCCCGGGTCGTGCCCCGGACGCCTTGCCGACACTGTTGGCGGTCCTAACCATCGGAGGAGGGATGGGGCTCTGCGCCTTTCTCGGCCGGAGCGCGAAAGGCAACTGGGCGGCCGCCGCACTGGCTATCGGTGCGGGGCTCGGTTTCGCAGGTACGGCCGGCGCCTTGAAGCAGGTGACTGGCGAGCTCGGCCACGGGGTCGGGGCCGTGTTCTTGGACTGGCCCGTCTACGCCGTTGCCATCAGCGGTGCCGCGGGGCTGCTCCTCACGCAACTCGCGTTCCGAGCAGGGCCGCTTCGCGCCAGCCTGCCGACCATGGCCACGGTCGACACGGTCGCCAGCCTGATAATCGGGGTAGTAGTTTTCGACGAACCCTTCAGGGTGACGCCGCTCTCTCTCTTTGGTGAGGTCACCGGGCTCGTGGCGGTGGTCCTCGGCCTCGCGTTGCTGACTGGCGGCGAGGGACCCGCCGCTCCGGCGAACGGGCACGCGGGAGGACCAGCGGGTGCACCCGGGCGACCGGCCGAGTTAGTGGGGGGAGACGTCGCCTGAAGTAGGTGCGCGTCCAGCGCCGGCCCACTCGCCGGTCACGCCCAGGCGGCGAAAGCAGTGACGGGTACCTGAACGCCCCGTCTGCTCACCTGAAGCCGACCGTCCGGCGCCACAAGACTTCCATGTGCGCTCCCCCTCCTGGCGCATCGCCCACCCGCCACTTGCCGCCGGTGCTCCTCACCACGGCGTCAGCGATAGCGAGCCCGAGGCCGGCGCCACCGCCGTTGCCGGCAGCCATGTCCGAGGCCCGGTAGAACCGGTCGAAGAGGCGCGGCCGAGCCTCAGCCGGGATCCCCGGCCCGGAGTCTTCCACGGCCAAGCTAACCGTGGTCGCACGCGAGCTAACCGTCACCCACACCGAACCGTCCGGGCCCGCGTACCGACAAGCGTTGTCCAAGAGCACGCCACAGAGACGGTCCAGCCAAGCCGGGGGGGCCTTCACCAGTGCAGGGCCGGAGCCGTCTGTCCTCACTGCCAACTCGATCCCGTTACCGGCTGCCACCGGCGCAAACCGACCGGCGCAGCTGCCGGCCAAGGCGGCCAGGTCCACGGGCTCGTCTCCCGGTATCGGGGGTGCCGAGTCGAAACGGGCGAGGAACAGCAGCTCCTCCACTATGTGGCGGAGGCGCTTGCTCTCCGTGCCTATCCGCTCAAGGGTCTCCCGGTAGGCGCCACTGTCACGACTCGCAGAAAGCGCCAGCCCAACCTCGGCCTCGATGACAGTGAGAGGGGTGCGGAGCTCGTGCGAGGCGTCCGCCGTGAAGTCGAGCTGGCGCCGGCGTGCCTGCTCGACGGGTCGGGAGGCCATAACGCCGATGGCCAAGGCGGCGAGGAACATAGCCACCACTAGCACCGGGCCGGCGACGAGTTCGGCCCGGTCCACGATCGAAGAAACCCGCAAGGTGTCCGCCAGGTTTTCGCCCGCCACCACCCAACCGTCCGAGGTCGGAGCGGCGAGGAGACGGAAGTCCTCGTTGCCCAGCCTGGCCGTGGTGGGCCCGCCCGACGCCCGCCAGGCGCGGCGGGGCAACGGCGGGGCGCTCGGGTTGAGAGGGACAGCTGTACCGTTGCGGCCCACGAGCCAAACCAGGATCGGCACGCCGTCCACGTCTGCGTCGCCGTCCCTGTCAAACGGCGTGTCCCCGGTGGCCCGAATGTTGGCCCGAGAGCCCTTGTGAGCGGTGCTGACCTCGGTGCTCGAGTTCGAGGGGGAAGTGGTGACCGGTACGTCGGGGTAGAACCTGTGCACGTCGTGGAGCGTGTCGACGAGCTGAGCGTCGACTTCTCCGACGAGGTGAGAACTGTCGACGACGTCGAAGGTGACCACAACCGCGACGTAGAGAGCGGCCATCAAAGCAGCGGCAATGGCAGCTACCCGAGCGGCATGGGCCCACCCCGGCCGGCGCGCCACCGCGCTCAGGACCGGAGCGCTCAGCAACCGCCTCACGACGCGAGCACCCGGTAACCGACCCCGCGGACGGTTTCGATCCGGGCATGGGCAGGCGCCAGCTTGGCGCGCAGCCGGGCCAAGTGGACGTCGATCGTGTTGGAACCGACCGCGTCGGCCTCCTGTTCCCAGACGTGCAGCGCGATCGACCGGCGGTGTACGACGGCGGGTGAACGGCGCATGAGCAGTTCGAGTATGGCGAGCTCGGTAGACGTGAGGGTGGGCCGCTCCCCCGCTGCTCGCACCTCCCGGGTGGCCGGGTCGAGCTCGACGTCCCCAACGACCAACGTGGTCGCGTGCAACGAGCGGGGCCGGCGCTGCAGAGCCCGGATGCGGGCGAGCAGCTCCCCGAAGTCGAAGGGCTTCACGAGGTAGTCGTCGGCCCCCTCGTCGAGGCCGGTCACGCGGTCGAGCGCGGTGTCGCGCGCGGTCAGCATGAGCACGGGCACGGGGTCACGCCGCGCCCGCAAGGTACGCACCACGTCGAGGCCGGAGAGCTTGGGCATGCGCCAGTCAATGATGGCGACCTCGTACTCGAACTCTCGAAGGTACCCGAGGGCAGCCTCGCCGTCCGCGACCGAGTCAACGACGTATCCGTGCTCTTTCAGGCCACGCTCTAGTACCGACCGGAGCGCCGTGTCATCCTCGGCAACCAATACACGCATCTGATCGCTGCCTAGTCGCCGACTCTTAATCGCAGCTGATAGCTGATAACCACCATTGTACGGCGGTGGCCCAACACCACGGGGAGGGCTGCCCAAGGCGAATGCCAAGACCTCGGGTACGCCGGCACCTACGATCGTGACGTGGCGCACGGCGTTGCCGCTCACAGTTACCCAGTCCACGAGGTGGGGCACGTGGCGAGATTTTTTAAACGGTTGTTCCTTGCACTACTGGCCGTTATCATCCTGGCGTCGGCGGGCACCCTGGTTCAGCTCTTCCGCGCCTTGCCGACCGCAACAGTCTCGTTTGTGCTCCCGACCTCAACCGTTTTACCTGGGCCGGCGCTCTCCCTGCCTTGGCCCGCTTACGCCGCTTCGGCGGTCGAAGTCCAAGGTCTCGGCCCCATGGGGGGCCTCCGGCAGGAGGAGGTGAGGCCGCTCGCCAGCGTGACCAAGCTAGTGACCGCTCTCGTCGTCTTGAAACAGCACCCATTGGCGCTAGGGCAAAGCGGTCCAAGCCTGACTGTGAGCGCGGCAGATGTCGCCGCCTACCAGACCGACGTAGCACAAAAGCAGTCGGTCGTGCCGGTGGCCGCAGGCGAGCGCCTCTCCGAATTGCAGGCCCTCGAAGCGATGCTCATCCCCTCGGCCAACAACGTGGCCGACGTGCTCGCCAGCTGGTCGGCCGGGAGCACCGGAGCCTTCGTAAGGGACATGAACCAAGAGGCCGCCGCCATCGGCCTCCGCCACACCCACCTCGCCGACCCCGCCGGCATCAGCCCAGACAGCGTCGGGACGGCTGCCGACATGCTTCGGCTGGCAAGCGTCGTCATGGCCAACCCCCTGTTGCGCCAGATTGTTGCGATGCCCCAGATCACCCTTCCGGTGGCCGGCACCGTTTACAACTACGACTACGTGCTCGGCCGCGACGGGATTATCGGGGTGAAGACCGGTTCGACGACAACCGCCGGTGGCAACTTCATCTTCGCCGCCCGCCGGGTCGTCGCGGGGCGCACAGTGATGGTGCTCGGCGCCGTGCTCGGTGCGCCCGGCGTGCAGCCTTTAACGGCCGCCTTGAAAGACGGGGAGAGGCTCGCCTCGGCCGCGTTTTCGCAACTCCGCGTCGCCACCGTGCTACCGGCCGGGCGGAAAGTGGTCGTCGTCAAGGCGAAATGGGGAAAGGAGGTGGTCGCCGGCACCTCCCGACCGGTCAGCGTCTTCGGTTTCACCGGCGAGCCCGTCCACCTGAAGGTCACGCCGGCACCTGTCCTCTCCGGCAAGGTGACGACGCTCACCGCCGGCGAGAAGCTCGCCACCGTGCTCGTGACCGCGGCGGGCGGACAGGCCGAGACCGTGCCCGTCGTGGCTCCCGGGCCGCTCCCACAGGCATCCTTGAAGTACCGCCTGACGCGCTTTTAACCTCCGCTGTGTGAGGGCCGGGTGTGCCGGCGAGGGCCGGGGTGTGCCGGGGTGTGCCGGCGAGGGCCGGGGTGTGCCGGCGCCCCGCCTCGCGCTAGGGCTCGGCCAGGGCGAGAGCGGCACCGTCTCCGAGGAACTCGGAGACGGCTAGCTCGGGGCGTCGTACGAGGGGCGCCGGCGCTCCGCTGCCCGCTCCTCGATCGCCGTGCCGAGGAGAGAGAGAGCCTCAAGGATCTCTCCTCGTCTCCCCGTTCTCTCTGCGAGCACCTCCAGTTCAGCCGACATCGCGGCCTCGGCCTCCTCGAGCAGGTCCTGCCCCGCCGGCGTGAGGGCCAGCGCGATAGAACGCTGGTCGCCGGCGTACCCGCTACGGGCCAGCAGCCCGCGGGCGCAAAGAGCCTCCACCGACGCGCTGACGGCGGGTTTGCCGAGCGCGAGGCGTTCGGCCACTCGGCTCGCCCGCTCGTCGCCTTGTGCCACCGCCATGAGTACGCGGTAGTGGGCCAGGCTGATCTCGCCGGCGCGGCGCTCGAGCGCCCGGGAGAGCCTGATCAGCGCTCGGACTGCCCTCGTCGTTTCTGTCGCTTCTGGAGCGGGCAGGCCGGCAGCCGGGGGCACCATGTGAGGAGCCTACTGTCAGCCCTTGCGCGAACTTTTTGCGCTCGATAGCGAAGGCCGGTACGGTACATCGACCACCGACCTGGGCGTATTTCGGTAGGATCAACGCAATGGCCAGCAGTTCGTCGAAGCGACAGCGATGAACACTGGCGCGAACGGAAAACCGGCGACCCTTCGCGATGTGGCCCGGCACGCCGGTGTCTCGCTCGCGACCGCGTCGTGCGCCCTCGGCCAGGGACGGCGAGGCGTGAGCGACGTGATGCGAGCCCGGGTGCAGCGCGCCGCAGACGAGCTCGGCTACGAGCTTCGGCCGAGGGGCCGGCGCCGGGCGAGGCCCCTGTGCGTTGGAGTGGTCATCCCTGAAGTGACCAACACATTTTTTTCGGTATTGGCGGGGGCCGTAGACGAGGCGCTCGCGGCTGAAGGCCACCGGGTGCTGGTCGCCCCCTCACGAGAGGACCCCGAGCTCGAGGACCAGATCGTGAGCCTCCTCGCACCACGTATAGACGGGCTCGTGCTCGCACCGGCCTCCCAGGTCGGTCCGGCCACCCTGGCGCTGGCCCGCCGAGGGGTGCCGGTGGTGCTGGTCGACCGCGACGGGGGTGCCCCTCAGCTACCGAGCGTGGCGATGGACAACTTTGACAGCGCGTACAGGGCGACCATGATCCTGGTCGAGAGCGGCTTCGAGCGCATTGCGCTCGTCAACGGGCCTCAGCGGATATCCACGGCTCGGGCGCGGACCGAAGGCTACATGGCGGCGCTCGCTGCCGGCGGGCTCCAAAGAAGTGACGAGTGGATGTGGGTGGGCGAGTTCAACTTCCAAGATGCCCGCCGCTCGGTCGACTGGCTGATGCAGGCTCCAGAGCGTCCCGACGCCATCTTTTCCACGAGCGCCGTGCTCACCTCCGGCGTGCTCACAGGTCTCCGCCAGCACGGGCTGCGCTGGCCCGACGACGTTGCCGTCGTAGGCTTCGGCGACGCCGTCTACGCCGCTCTCGTGGAGCCGGGCGTGACGGTCATCGAGCAACCCACCCGGACCATGGGCGAGACCGCTGCCCGCATCCTGCTCAACCGGACCAGCTACCAGCAGGACGCGCCGCACGTGCTGCTACCCTCCAAGATCGTGCTGAGAGACTCGCATTGGCGGCGCGCCCGCGGCAAGCCCGCGCGCCGGCGGGCGCAGAGGGCATCCGTGGCGGCGGAGCGTTGAGCCCCGCATCGCAGCTCGGTGCGGCCGTGCTCGGGTGCGGCTCCATCGGGCCGCTCCATGCCGAAGCGCTGGCAGATGTCGAGGGGGCGCGCCTCGTGGCCGTGGCCGACGTCCGGCCCGAGCGGGCCCATTCCCTCGCCGGCCGCCATGGCGTCACGGCCTGCTCCAGCATCGACGAGCTGCTTGCGCTCCCAGAGGTCGACCTTGTCTGCGTCTGCACGCCGAGTGGCACCCACGGGGAGCTTGGCAGCCAAGTTGCCCGGGCGGGAAAGCACGTCGTGCTCGAAAAGCCCGTTGACGTGAGCCTCAAAGCGGCCGACGGCGTGATCGCTGCGTGTGCGGCCGAAGGAGTCGTGGTCTCGGTGATATCCCAGCACCGCTTCGACGCCGGGGTGATAGCGCTGAAAGAAGCGTTGCGCCGTGGCGACCTCGGCCCCGTCGTGCTCGCCGAAGCGCGCGCCTGGTGGTACCGGGCCCAGTCCTACTACGACTCCGACACCTGGCGGGGGACCGCCGCGTTGGACGGGGGGGCTCTCATGAACCAGGGCGTCCACCTCGTAGACCTGCTTATCCACCTTCTCGGGCCAGTGAGATCCGTCTACGCACGGGGCAAGACGGCGGCCCACAAGATGGAGTGCGAGGACCTGGCCCTGGTCTCGATCGAGTTCGAAAGTGGGGTGCTGGGCAGCCTCTGCGTCACCACAGCCAGCTACCCCGGCGCCCCCGAGACCCTGGCGGTAACCGGCAGCTCGGCCACTGTTGTGCTCGAAGCGGGCTCGGTCCTTTCCTGGCAAACCGACGAACGTTCTGCCTATGACCTCGACCCCGGCCCTCATGGGTCCGGCCCCAGCGCCGCCAGCGCGGCGAGCGCGGCAGCCGGTTCACGCCACTTGGCCGTGACCGCCCACCGGGCCCAGCTACAAGACGTCGTCGATGCCATCCACGAGGGCCGCCCACCGGCCGTGACGGGGGCGGACGGCAGGGAAGCGCTCGAGCTCGTCAGGGCCGCGTACGACTCGTTTTGCTCGGGCCAGCCCGTGCACGTCAATGGGGCTGGCGCACCTTAGAGTCTAGAAGCAAAGTAGAGTCTAGAAGCAAAGTCGAAAGGTGCCCCGTCGCAACACGCCAACCAAAGGCGCCCGGGGGGAAAGGCGCCCGGGGGAAAGGCTCAAGAAAGGGGCAGGCTGACCGGGCCGCGGCAGCGGGCGGACTCGTAGACGGCGAGGATCAGTTCCACTGCGTTCCTCGCCTCCTCGCCGGTCATAAGGGGCTCGCGGCCTTCGTCAATGGCGGCGAGGAGGTCGGAGATCTGGCTCGCGTGGGCGTCGTTGCTGATGGCGGCGGGGTTGGAGGCACCCGAGGCCGCCGCATCTTGGCCCTCGCTGCCCACGCGAGCGCCATAAAGGCCGACGTCGCCGTGCTCGGAGACGAACTCGCGCACCACGATCCTGCCGTCTTCGACCACCACGGTGCCCTCGGTGCCGCTTATCTCGAGCCGCTCACGAAAGCCGGGGAAGACCGCGGTGCTCGCCTCCAAGGTGCCGAGCGCGCCAGAGGAAAACCGCACCACGGCCAAGGCGAGGTCCTCGGTCTCCATCTTGTGGGCCTGGATGGCGGTGAGCGCCATCACCTCGTCCACCGGCCCCATGCACCAACGGAGCAAGTCGGTGTAATGGACGCCCTGGTTCATGAGGGCCCCGCCGCCGTCGAGGGCCCAGGTCCCGCGCCAGTCCCCGCTGTCGTAATAAGCCTGGGTGCGGTACCACTTAACCCTGGCGTCTCCGAGCACCAGGCGTCCCAGGCGACCCGCCTCCAGCAACTGGCGCAGCTCCACCAGGCCCGGGTCGAAGCGGTGCTGGGAAATGACGGTCATCTTGACGCCTGCCTTTTTCACCGCCCCTAACAGCCGGTCGGCGGCCACGAGCGAGATTTCTATCGGCTTTTCGACCACCAAGTGCTTGCCGGCTTCGGCAGCCTGGACGCCGACCTCAGCGTGAAGACCGCTCGGCACGCACACCGACACGACGTCCACGTCGTCCCGGGACAAAAGAGCCTCGAGGTCGGGCTCGAAGTCGCCACCATGGGCTTCAGCCAGCGCTTTGGCCCGGTCTGGGATGATGTCGGTACAAGCGACGAAACGAGCATTGGGCAGGGCGTCGGCCACCTCCGCGTGGCGAGGGCCTATAACCCCGCAGCCGACAACGCCGAAGCCGTAGGTGCGTGCGCTCCCTGGACTGGTCATGAGCTTGGTTTCTCCTTATGGATCTGTCGTCTAGCTTCGCTGCCGCGCCGCCCAGGCGCTTTCCACCCACGGCTTCAAGACCTTTATGTGCTGGGGTAGGGCCACGTCGGGCTCTTCGATCTCGGGGTGCCAGCGCTTCTCCCACTCGACCGATACCGCGCCTGAGTAACCACCCCCGGCCAGCACGGCGAGCATGTCGCGTACGGGTACCTCTCCCTCGCCCATGAGCACGAGCTGCCAACCGCTAGGCTCGCGGTCGCTCTTCCGGGCGTCTTTTACCTGGGCCAGCACGAGGCGCGCCCCTATGTTGGCGTAGACCTCGGCCGGCGTCTCGCCCATCCGGTGAGGGTGGTGGCTGTCCCAAACAGCACCGACCCACCGGGACGGCACCAGCTCGAGCAACTCGGCCACCACGGACGAAGCCGAGAAGCTGTCGTGGGTTTCGAGCCCCACCGCCACACCCAAGCGCTCGGCGACGGGCGCCACCTCTTCCAGGACCTTCGCCGCCTCCTCCAAAGACCGGCGACGTTCGGCGGCGCCTTCGGGCAGCTTGCCTCCGAACACCCGCACCGCCGGCGCCTCCCAGTCGTTCGCCAGTTCGAGGAACGCCTCTATCTGAGGTCCAGGGCCCTCCTCAGTGAGACGGACCGAACTGTCCACCGCGACCACGGGCAGGCCACCCACGTCACGCTTTACACGCTTGCGCTCTTCTCCGGACATGGCCGGGTCGATCAGCTCACCGTCCACCAGCCGCAACTCGATACCCTCGTACCCGCAGCGCCGCCCGAACGCGGCAGCCTCGGCGAGGCTCTGGCTCGGGAAGGCGAGCGTCGAAAAAGCCAGACGCGGCAGGTGCCGGTCAGGTTCAACTTGGCCCACAAGACCCACCTCCAAAGCTCAGACTAGCCCGGCCGCCACGGTCGCGCCACTGCTAGCAACAGACATAGTTGCGAAAAAGGGTGCAGCTCTCGCCCCGTGCAAGGCAGGCTCCCGCCGGCCACCCGAGGTGCGCAGCCCCGTGACTTGTCGGGGGCCGGCGTGCCCTGCTATGTTTACGGGCGCAGCGAGTACGCGAACAAAAATGCGTACAAACAGAGGCTGTTCACCAACAAGGGGGAAAGGGCTGTTGTACGCGCAGCCGCACTCCAACCAACCACGTCAAAGGAGGAACACATGAGGAAACTACGTAGGCGTAACCTGCGCCGGTTGATGGCGACCGGCGCGTCGCTCAGTGCCATGGTCTCTCTCGTCGGGGTCGGGGGCGTGGCGTCCGCGGCTCCCAGCCCGCATCATGGCGCCTTCTCGGGCATGACCCTGACGGCACTCGATGGCGCACCGACCGGGGCGGACGTCAAGCAGACCGAGGAGTACTACAGCTACGTCGCCAAGGTGTTCAAGCAGCAGACCGGGGCGACGCTCAACTGGCAGTACTACTCGTCTCCGTCCCAGGAGGTCACCGATATAGAGACCGCCACCGTGTCGGGCAGCGGCCCGGACGTGATCTCCTACGGGACGTCTTTCGTGGGGACGCTCTGGGCCACGGGCGACTTCACGCCGCTCACCAATGCCGACTGGAACGAGCTCGGTGGCAAGAGCTCGTTCATGCCGTCCACCTTCTACGACGCCGGCGTTAGCGTGTCGGCGCAAGATATCACCAACGTCAATGCGCCGGGCAACAAGTACATCGGTGTGATCAACGAGGTCAACCCCTTCGTGCTCGCCTACAACACCAAGTACTTCAAGGAGGCGGGGATCGCCGGCCCGCCCAGGACCTGGAACCAGCTCGTTGCCGACTCGAAGAAGATCCAGGCCAAGGTGAAGGGCGTGTACGGGGTCGCGATAGACCCCCAGGACCCCTACGACCCCTGGAAAAACGACTTCTTCTACGACGCGCAGCTCGGGGGCGCCAAGCCCTGGGAGTGGATCAGCCCCGACGGCAAGGTCGTCAACTTCGACACACCGCAAATGCGAAAGGCGGTGCAGTTTTACTTCGCGCTCGAAGACCACTTCCACATAGCACCGCCGCAGTCGCTCGGCTGGAACGGCTCCGAAGCGGCCGCCGCGTTCGAAAAGGGCCAGGTGGCGATGTTTATCCTGGCCAGCTACGGCTGGAAGGCCGCCGTCCAGGGCACCCCGGTGCAAAACGACCTCGGCTTCGCGCTCCTGCCCACCGTCCCCTACGGTTACTCCAAGCTGCCCCCTAACGGCATCCCGGTCGAGACCGAGACCACCGGCAACTACTTCGCCATCCCGAAGTACGTGACCGGCAAGCTGAAGCAACTGGCCCTCCAGTTCGACAAGGTGACCGTTAGCCCGGCGGTCCAGCTCTACCAGTTCAAGTTGAACGGCAACATACCGGTCAACAACGCGGGCATAAAGGCGGTCGAGGCCTACGCGCCGGAGAGCAAGGTGTTCATACAGGCCGAGGAGGACGCCATCCCGACCTCCGCCGCTCCGGTCTGGTCCTACGTCGAGCCGGGCGTGCTCACGGCCATGCACAACATCGGTAGCTACCTGGCCACCCACGGCAGCAAATGGAACGCGGCCTACGCCAACCAACAGATGGCGCAGGCCAATGCGGCCGCGCAGGCGCACGCCTGAGCTGGCCGCACCAGCTGCTTCAAAGATGAACGCTGGGAAGGCCGGCCGGGGGCTGAAGATTCGGGCACCCCGGCCGGCGCCCAGCTATGGTTTCGACCAGGAGGCACGTTGAAACAGCTGCCTGGCACTCCCCCGGGGCCGAGGTGACCGCACCCGTCAAGGCGCCACCGGGCCCGCTCGCCAAGAGCTACACGGCCACGCACCCTGGTGAGGGCGGAGCCTCCGGCTCTTTGTGGTCCCGGGCGTCCCGCAAGTGGCGGGACCGGCCGCTTTGGATGCTCATCCCGGCTACCGCGGCACTGGTCATCATCGTGCTGGTCCCCACGGCCATCACGGTCTGGCTCTCGCTGCTCAACGTCAATGTCCACACGCTCCATGAGTGGCTGGGGGCGCCCTTCTACGGCCTCCAGAATTTCATTGACGCCTTTACCCAGCCAAGCACGCTCGGGGTGACGCTCGGGTGGTCGATCTTCGTCTCCTTCGCCTTCTCTCTCCTCACCACCGTCATCATCACCCCGATCGGGATGCTGGCAGCCTTCTCGGTGCACCGCCGCTTCCGGGGGCGGGGGATAGTACGGGCCATCTACCTCATCCCTTACACCATCCCCACCTTCGTGACTGCCCTCACCGCCCGAGTCGTGTTCCTGAACGGCTCCGGCCTCGTCGACAAGATCCTTGGGGGCCTCGGTATCACCAACGGCCAGACTTACTGGCTGATCGGGCCGCATGCCTATTGGGCCATGCAGCTCACCGAGATCTGGGCCACCTGGCCGTTCATTTACCTGATGACGCTGGCCGGGCTGCAGGCCATCCCGAAAGAGCACTACGAAGCTTCTGCGCTCGACGGGGCCTCCAAGGCCCAGCGCATCCGCCATGTAATCATCCCGGAGCTGTCCGGAGTGCTGAAGCTTGCCATGCTGCTCTCAACCATTTTCCACTTCGGCAACTTCACGCTCGCCTTCGTGATGTTCGGTAGCCCGCCCCCTCCCGGGGCCGAGGTATTGCCGATCGCGGCGTACTACAACGCGTTCAGCTTCTTCAACTTCGGGGACGCGGCAGCTATCGCCGTCGTGACGATGGTGATCCTGATGGTGCCCGCCTATATCTATATGCGCTCGACCCGCCTCGCAGGAGGGTTGAACTAAGTGGCCCAGGCCTCAGCCGCTCTCGGGGCCGCCGGGCCGGAAGCGGCCCGAGGGGCCGGCCGAAGGTCCTGGCCGCCACGGCCGAGGAAGGGTTCCGCCGTGCAGAGCGAGGCAGAACTATTGCTGCCCGTCTGGCTCTCCCGGCTAGTGGTGGTCTTGGTCCTGATCGCCGTGCTCGTGCCGCTCGGCTACATGCTGCTGATGTCCTTCACGCCCAATTACGATGTGGCCGCGGGCGTGGTCAGCTTCGCCGTGCTCACCGCTCAAAACTACGTGAGCATGTGGAGCACCGCTCCCTTGGCCCAGGGCCTGGTCAACACCTTGATAATCGCAGGCACGTCGGCTGCTTTGTCTGTGGCCGTCGCGCTCATGGCCGCCTACCCCTTGACCCGCTTCGCCTTCCGCGGCCGCCACGGCTACCTCTACACCCTGATCGGCGTCCAGACCATCCCGGGTACCACGCTCCTATTGCCGCTCTTTGCCGTGTTCTCCTGGATCCAGACAACCATCTCGGTGCACATGATCGGGACGTACTTCCCCATCATCCTCACGTACATGACCTTCGGCGTGCCGCTTTCGACCTGGCTGCTGGTGGCGTACATGCGGACGGTGCCTCGCGACCTCGACGAAGCGGCCCTCGTCGACGGCTGCAGCCAGTTGGGGGCGCTCGCGCGCGTGATCTTCCCCGTCATGTTGCCCGCGGTGGTGGTCGCCTTCCTCTTCGCTTTCCTGGTCGGCTGGAACGACGTACTGTTCGCAAGCGTGTTCACCAACCAGAACACCCAGACCCTGGCCATAGCGCTCGAGCGCTTCTCGGCCAACTCCCAGGCGGGCGGCCTGCCCGTCTATGGCCAGCTGATGTCCTCTGCCGTCGTGAGCGCGGCGCCGGTGGTCATCATCTATCTGATCTTCCAGCGCTACCTCGTCCACGGGCTAGCGGCCGGGTCGGTCACGGGCTGATCGACCTTAGATTGACAAAAGACCAAGAGGAGGCACAAACATGAGCACAAAAGTCACTTTCGGCATCTGCACGGGGGTCCCGGGCGAGGCCCGGGCCAACGCACTGCGCGATGCCGGCTGCGACTACTACGAGCCGGGCGTGGCCACGGCGGTGATGGGGCCGAGCCGGGCGGAGTTCGACACTCACCTCTCCAGCTGGAACGAGGGGGGGCTCGAGCCGAGAAGTGCCAACTTGTTCCTCCCAGGCGAGCTCAAGGTAGTCGGACCGGACGTGCAACCAGACAAGGTCCAAGCCTACATGAATGAGGCGCTGCAAAGGGCCAAAGCCCTCGGCATCAGGCGCATCGTGTTCGGCAGCGGCAAGGCTCGCGAGGTGCCCGAGGGCTTCCCCAAAGACGAAGCCTACCGCCAGCTGGGACAGGCTGCGCACTGGGCCTCGGAGGCAGCCGAAAAGGCGGGGGACGGGGCGGTGATCTGCCTCGAGCACCTGCGCCACCAGGAGACCAACATCATGAACCGCCTTGCCGAAGCGGGCCAAATAGCCCACGAGCTTGACCTGGCCAACGTGGGCCTCGTCGTCGACTACTACCACCTCATGGAGGAACAGGAAGACTTCTCGGTCGTGAACGATGTCGCGGACAAGGTGGCCCACGTCCACGTTTGCGGGCCGGACCGCCACCCTCCCGCGCCCGGAGACCAGGAGCGCCTCGTCTCGCTCTTCGAGAAGCTCGCCGGCATCGGCTACCAGGGCCGCATCTCGATTGAGGCCAACTTCACCGACGTCGAGGCCGAGGCGCCGGCGGCCCTCGGCGTCGTGCGCCAAGCCGCGGAGGTGGCCGGTCTTGCGTGAGCGGCCCATGCGACACGCCAGCTTCAGCTCGAGCACCGGCGGCTCGCGATGAGCGAGCTATCGCTGCACCCCGACCGCCTTTTCCCATCTTCTCGGGAGCAGAGGGAGGCGGCGCGGGCAATTTTCTCTGAGATCGAACGGTTACCGATCGTCTCACCACACGGGCACTTGGACCCCGAGCTGTTCGTCTCGGACGAGCCGTTCTCCGACCCGGCCCACCTGCTCGTAACGAGCGATCACTACGTGGTCAGGCTGCTCCACGCCCAGGGCGTCCCGATGCCCGAGCTCGGAGTGGGGGCCCTCGCCAGTGGGCGGCGCGCCGACGGGCGGGAGATCTGGCGCCAGCTGTGCTCCCACTGGGGGGCCCTCGCCGGTACGCCGTCACGGCTGTGGCTCGAGCACGAGCTCTACGAGCTCTGCCAGCTGCGCGCCACGCCCTCTCCCGAAACGGCCGACGAAAGCTACGACGCCATCAAGGCGCGGCTCCAGGAAGACGACCTGCGGCCGCGCGCCCTGTACGAGCGCTTCGGGCTTGACGTGTTGACCACGACGGACCCCGCCACCGACGACCTCGCCCTCCACGAGGCCCTCA
>DAHWQF010000199.1 GCA_027334785.1 Acidimicrobiaceae bacterium | reverse complement strand
CGGGCCGTGGGCCAGCAGGTGCGCGCCGCTGTCTCGCTTCTCGACTGGCTCTCCGCCGAGGACCTGACGCTCGCGACTTGTCGCCAAGGGGACCTCGAGAGGTGGCTCTCGCGGGCTGAAGGCGTGAACCACTACCACTCGGGCAACTTTGTCCGCTGGGCGGCCAGGCAACGCCTCACGGGCCTCGTCTTCCCCGCCACCCGTTGGCAGGGGCCCACCTCCGTCCTCGACGGCCAGGCCCGCTGGGAAGCTGCCCGTCGCCTCCTCCACGACGAGGCTCTCAGCACCCGCGACCGCTTTGCGGGCCTTCTCGTCCTGCTTTATGCCCAAAAGACCACCGTAGTCTGTCGGCTGACACACGACTGCCTCGACACCGGGGGAGGAAAAGTACGGCTCCGGCTCGGGAAAGTACCCATCACCCTGCCCGGCCAAGTCGCTGACTTGGCGCTCGAGCTCACGGCCGACCAGGCCGGGCACGCCACCGTTGGCGCCGCCGGCCCCTCGCCCTGGCTTTTCCCGGGCGGCCAGCCGGGACGCCCGATCAGCGCCGGGCACCTACAACAGCGCCTGAAGGCCCTCGGCGTCAACCCTCGCCAAGCCCGGGGCACCGCCCTTTTCGAGCTGGCCGCGGAGCTCCCTGCTGCGCTCCTCGCCCGCATGCTCGGCATCGACATCAGTGCCGCCGTCGCCTGGCAACGCATCTCGAGCGGGGACTGGACGACCTACGCGGCTGAGGTCAGCCGCCGCCCTCGAGCCGCCCTCGAGGGACATGAACCACAAGGCCCACGGGGCCCCGACCGCCTCGCCGTGCTGGCGAGCGGACCGAGCGGTCGCCCCGAGCTCGTGCCAACTCCCCATCGCACGCTCGGCACGGGCACGCCGTTGGACCTGCCAGCGGACGAACCCGCCAACCAACAAGGAGGAAACGACAGATGACCGACGACCTGTCTCCTGTCCAGCAGCTGCGCATCACGCTGACCGCGGAGATCCCCCACGAGGAAGGGCAGGAGTACACAGCGGTGGAGATGCTCCTCGCTGTCGCGAACGGCCTCAAGCTCCGAGGCGCCGTCCCCAGCATGCTGCGTCTCGAGATTGCGCCGCCTTGCCGAGCAGAAGGGTTGTCACTGCTCCCCTTCGAGGATTCCGCCAGCTAGTCTGCCTGGAGGCCATGACGCGGCAGAAGCTCTTCCCGGGGCGGCCTTCCTTCTCGATCAGGGGCCCACTCGTGCGCGCGCCTTGGCCCCAGGAGCCACCAGGCGCCGCAGCCCGGGAGCTCCTGGCGTAGGTGCCTCAACGCCGGCTGTTGCAGATGGTGCCGAAACCCCTTCAGGCATAGGCCGCCGCGCGAACACGCAGTGGCCGCACGACGGGGAGCACCACCTGCACCAGCTATTCCGATAGTTCCAATATCCCACTGCGCCATAAGTTACCGACCAACGGAAGCGCAAGGCTGTCGACTTGCTAGCCGCCCTCCAAGTCGACCGCAACGGCGCCCAGACCCGTCCCGCCGTTGAGCGGCTCCTGGAGAGCGAGGTCCTGCGCGACGCGGTCGGCCAAGTAGCTGTCCCCTTCGGGACCTGTCGCGAGCCGACGAACGTGAAGGCCCACGGCCAGGCGTGCCCGTTCCGGCACCAGTGCTTCGGCTGCACCCACTTTCACAGCGACCCGAGCTTCCTGCCCGAGCTGCATGCCTACCTGAGCCGCCTTCTGGCGGACCGGGAACGCCTCCGGGCCGCCGTGCCCGAACTCGAGGAATGGGCCCAGAATGCCGCCGTCCCCTCGCAAGAGGAGGTCGCTGCCGTCCGACGGGTGGTCGACCGCTGCCAAGCCATGTTGGCCGAGCTGCCCGAGGCCGAGCGCGCCGAGGAGCCGGGCGAGCTCCCCGGGGCTGCTGACCGGCAACTTGCACCGGTACCCCTCGCATAAGAAGGCCTGGCCACGAGCGGCGGGGCCGTCCCGCCCCTCCCAAAGGGGAGAAGCAAAGGGCTCGCACCAAGCGAGGACCGTATCGGGGAGGTAACGCTCCCAGACCGGCCGCACGAGTTCGGCCTCGCAGGAGTTCACCACGACCTGGCGCCGGGGGGAAGCCAAATAGTCGGCCGCCAGGGCGAGCCAGCAGAAGGCGCCGGGCGCCCTGGCGAGGACGGGGGAGACTAGCTCAAGGGTGGACGTGACGAGCTCTTCCCACCGGTGTTCCCCAGTCAGTTCCCCGAGACGGGCGAGGGCGAAGGACGCAGTGGAGTTGGCGGAGGGGATGGCGCCGTCGTAGAAATCCTTTTGCCGGGCCAGGAGTCCTTCCGAGTCGTCGCCAGAGGTGAAAAAGCCTCGGTGGTCGCGGTCCCAGAACCGCGCGACGAGGCCCGAGGCGGTTTCGCCGGCAGCGTGGGCCCACGAGGCTTGGCCTGTGGCCTCTCCCAGGCGGGTGAACGCCTCCACCAACCAGGCGTAGTCGGCGGCGACGGCCAGGTGCTTGGGAGCCACCGGTGAGCCCGGTCGCCAGCTGCGCAGCCAACGCCCGTCGCTCCGGCGGAGCTTGGCCATCAAGACGCCGGCGGTCTCGGCGGCTGCCGACACCCACTCGGGCTTGGCGAAGGCCCGGCCGGCGTAGGCGAGCGAGGAGACCGCCATGGCGTTCCACTCGGTGAGCACTTTGTCGTCGAGGCCTGGCCGGGGACGTTCGGCCCGCTTGCGGGCCAACTTGCGCCTGGCCTCCTCGAGCTCGGGGGAGCGCTCGAGCGTGCCGGCGCCTGGGCGCCAGAGGATGTTGGCCCCTTCCCAGTTACCTCTTGGGGTGGCCCCGTACCATGCGGCTGCCTCGGTGCCCGCAGTGGCGACGAGCTCGTCGTACGACCAGGCGTAGAAGCGCCCCTCCTCGCCCTCGCTGTCCGCGTCTTCCGAGGCTGCCCACGCGCCCACAGGGAGCCGTATGGGCGGGGAGAGAAGGTACCCAACGGTCTCCTCCACGACCTGGCGGTAGCGCGGCGAGCCCGTGAGCTGCCAGGCGTGGGTGTAGGTGGCCACGAGGAGGGCGTTGTCGTAGAGCATCTTCTCGAAGTGGGGGACGAGCCAGTACCTGTCTGTGCTGTAGCGGGCGAAGCCGCCCCCGAGGTGGTCGTAGATGCCGCCCGAGCTCATGGCGTCGAGGGTGCGGCGAAGGGCAGCGAGCGCACCGTCGTCGCCGAAGCGCCAGGCGTAGCGGGCGATCGCCTCGAGCCTCGCCGGCTCGGGGAACTTGGGTGCGCCAGCACTGCCGCCCCACTCGGTGTCGTGTTGGGCGAGCACGTCGCTCGCTGCCGCGCAAAGGGCGTCGGCCCAGGCCGGCTCGCCGGCGGCGGGCTCGCCGGCGGCCGTCAGGGAGGTATCGGAGGTAGTGCCGGTATTGCCGGGCGCCTTACCGGTGCGTGTGGCCCCAGCGCTGCCGGCGGTGCCGGGGCTGCCGGCGGTGCCAGGGCTGCCGGCGGTCGTCGAGGCGGCGACGGGCGAGGCATGCTGGCGGAGCGCCTCTGAGAGGGCGTCAGCGTCCTTTTCGAGGCGGGCACGCTGGGAGCCCCAGAGCTCCACGACCCGTCCGAGCAGGCGGAGGAAGGCGTCTTTGGGCAGGTAAGTACCGCCCCAGAAGGGTCGGCCGTCCGGCGTGGCGACGACCGTCATCGGCCAACCGCCCGAACCGGTGGCCAGCTGGACAGCGGTCATGTAGAGCGCGTCCACATCGGGGCGCTCCTCCCGGTCGACCTTCACCGCGACGAAGCCATCGTTCAGCACCCTGGCTACCTCGGGGTCCCCGAAGCTCTCGTGGGCCATCACGTGGCACCAATGGCAGGCCGAGTAGCCGACCGAGATGAGCACCGGCACGTCCCGCCGGCGGGCCTCCGCGAAGGCCTCCTCGCTCCAGGGCCACCAATCGACGGGGTTGGCAGCGTGCTGCTGGAGGTAAGGGCTCGCCTCGGAGGCGAGGCGGTTCCAGCCGTCCACGGGGCCAAGCTAGGCGCTTACCATATTGTCTAGATGATGCCAAGCTACGGCGAGCCCGAACGCGTCGTGGGCAAAGCCGCTCATGTAAGTGTTGCGATACCGGGCGGCGGGAAAGCCGGAGAGGTGGTCGTGCGCATCCGGGGCGGCAGCGAGGCCTATATAGCGTACTCTGATCAGCAGATCGACGCCGGGGCAGAGGTAGTCGTGGTAGCTGACCTTGGCGCTAGGTCGGTGTCGGTGTCACCTCTGTAGGTGACACCTTTGTAGAGAAAGGGGACACGGTGCTCGGTTGGCATGTTCCGGCGCCCAACGCGGCGATGCTCATATCGGGGAGCAAGAATAGAGGTGAGGCGCCGTTCCGTATAGTTGTCGGGCACGGCGCCTTCGCTCTGCCCGTCCGCAACAAGATCTCGTTCCTGGCTCTCGCCATGCAGGAGGCCGAGGTCGCCGAGCCCTGCGTGACGCAGCAGGGGATCACGCTCCAGGTGAGAGCTGTGATCGCCTTCAAGGTCGGCGACGATAATGAGTCGATAGCCAACGCGGGCCGAAGGTTCCTCGACGACCAAAAGTCGATGCCCATGTTGGTGGGGCGCATTTTCGCCGGGCACTTGCGGTCGATCGTCGGCTCGATGACCGTGGAGGAGATCATCCGCGAGCGCCAGAAGCTGGCTTCCGAGGTGCTCGGCGCGTCCAAGCCGGAGATGGCCAAGCTCGGGCTGGTGGTGGACTCGTTCCAGATCGAGTCCATCGACGACGGCCAGGCTGGTTACATTAGGGCGCTCTCCCAGCCCCACGTGGCCGCCGTCAACCAGGCCGCCCAGATCGCCCAGGCACAAGCAGACCAGGCGGCCGCCAAGGCCAGGCAAGAGTCCGAACGCAACCAGGCCCAGTACCAGCAGGAGACCTCAGTAGCCAAGGCCGAGTACCAGGCCCATATCGACCAGGCCCAGCAGACTGCCAACCAGGCTGGGCCCCTGGCTCAAGCCAAGGCGCAGCAGGAGGTGCTAACAGAGCAAGCCAAGGTGGCCGAGGCTCAGGCGGAACTGCGGCGCCAGCAGCTTGTCTCGGAGGTCGTGCGGCCGGCCGAGGCGGAGGCGGAGAAGACCCGTACGCTGGCGCGGGCGCAGGCGGACGCCACCCGCCTGCAGGCCGAGGCCACCGCCACTCAGGGCGGGTTGGTGCTCGAGAGGCTCCTCGTGGAACAGATGCCTCAAATCCTGGGTGCTGCCGCTAGTGAGCTCCGCCAAGCCAACGTGACGGTCTTGAACGGGAGCGAGGGCCTCGGTGAGCTAGTCGCCGGCTTAGCCGCCCAGGCCACCTCGATCTTGAACGTGGTGCGTGACGGCAGCACCAAGCCCGGCAAGGCGCCCTCGGCACCGCTCGTGCCTTTCAGCCCGCAGCCGGCGGCGCCAGCCCAAGAGCCGGCGGCGTCCAAATGAGGGGCTAGTGGTGGTTCGCAGTCAGGGCCGATAACTGCCGGCGCAGTTCGTCGCGGCGGATCTTTCCGCTCGCGGTCTTCGGGAGCTCGGCCATGAGCACGAGCTCCTTGGGGGCTGCGAACGGGGCGAGCTCTTCGCTCACGAGGGCACGGAGGTCGGCCAGCGCGGGTGGCGACGCGGGGTCGGAGGGGACGACGCAGGCTACGAGCCGTTCCCCCCACTCGGGGTCCGGGCGGCTGGAGACGGCCACTTCGGAAATGCCCTTGTGGTGCCGGAGGGCGTGCTCGACCGCGGCGGGCCACACATTTTCCCCTCCCGTAACGACCATGTCGGAAAGACGGCCGTCCACCTGGAGGCGTCCGCGGGCGTCAAAGTGCCCGGCGTCCCCGGTGGCCAGCCAGCCCTCCTTGTCCAGGGGCGCCGTCCCGTCCCGGTAGGCGCGCAAGAGCATCGGGCCACGCAGGAGGACCTCGCCGGCGGGGGAGAGCCGCACCTCTACGCCGGGGAGGGGCACGCCGTCATAGACGACCCCGCTCCCGGTCTCGGTCATCCCGTAGGTGGTGACCACGTTGGGTGGCAAGCCGGCGGGCGGGGCCGAGCCGCCAAGGAGCACCTTCGCGAACCGGCTGGCGCCGACCCGGGCGAGTGCCGTTGGTACGAGGGACACGAGCACTTCCGGCCCGGCGGCGCCTGCGACCCGGTCGGCGTCGAATCCGTCGTGGACCACGAGGTCGGTACCGGTGAGGAGGGCTCGGGTGACCACCGAAAGACCGCCTATGTGGGAGAGGGGCAAGCAAGCGAGCCAACGGTGGCGGCCAGGTTGAACCCCGAGGCGAGCGGACGTGGCGCGGGCGGAGGCGGCCACGGCCGTGTGCGTGAGGACGGCCGCCTTAGGCGCGCCAGTACTGCCGCTCGTAGCGACGACGAGGGCATCGCCGTCTTCGGTCTCGAGGGCGCCCTGGCAGGGGTGGCGGCCCGGCCCGTCGATGACCCAACTGGGGCGGAGGGCCTCGAGGAGGCGCCGGCGGGCGGGCGTACCGAGCCGGCGGTCGAGGGGGGCGACCGCCTGGCCG
>DAHWQF010000198.1 GCA_027334785.1 Acidimicrobiaceae bacterium | reverse complement strand
CCATTGAGGTGGCGATGGCCTTCACGACGCCGTTGCCTACGGGCGGCCCCACGCTGGCCTCCTGCTTTGCCGCCTCAGCGGCCAGTTCGGCGCGAGCGTGGGTGAGCGTGGCTTGGAGCGACGAAGCCTCTGCCAGGGCTCGGCGCCTGCTGGCGGCGACCAGCTTCTCCGCTTCGATGTCGCGTGCCAGAACCCGCTTGTAAGCTGCGAGAGCGCTCTGTAGGCTCGTCTGCTCCAGACGGTAGGCGGCGATGGTCACCGACAGGTCGCCCACTGCGACGCGTTCGTAGGTGCTCCGGTCCTCCTGGGAGACGTACTCGCCGGGCCCGGCTGCCTGCCCGCTCGAGGCTGGGACACCTCCCACATAAGCGACCAAGTCCTCTTGGCGGAGGAGCGACACCGTACGCAGGTACCTCGCTTCAAGGGAACGGGCCCCGGCTCGGGCTGCGGCCGCTTCGTCCTCTATGTAGCTGGCGTTGGCGACGTCGGCTTCATAGAGGGCGGCCAGCGAATGAGCCCGTCGAGCCGCAGCTACCTCCGAGCGCTGCAACTGCGAGAGCTTTTGCCTGCTCTTGCCGGGCAGGGTGGCGGCCGCGCCGGCGAGGGGCGCGCCGAGCATGGCCGATAGGCTCGCCGCACAAGCCACGGCTGCCGCGAGACGAACAGGGACCTTGCGCAGGTACCCAGTCGCCCGCAGCGCCCCAACTGCCCCTTCGGGCTGGTGGCAGGCCACGACGCTCGGAGACTAGCGGTTTGCAGCGCGTGGCGCCAGTGGTTGCACCCTGTATGCCCGTGGCCGGCCCACCCAAGTTGCCCTTTGGGGCGCTGCTGAAGGCGTCTGGTGCGGCTGGGCTTAGCGGCCAGGCCAGGGCGCGCTTAGGGTCCAGGCCAGACCAGCTTGCTGCCGTGGTAGATGGCGTCCACGTAGCGGGGGTCGATGATCGAGGAGAGGTCCACGCTGCGCTTTATGTAGTGAAAACGGCGGAGCAACTGGTAGTCGGGCTCCCACTGGGCGGTGTCCTCGTAGCCCAGCCCGTGGCCGGGCAGAAGGGTCTTCGTGACTAGGGAGGACTCCACCTGCCAGCGCTGAACGTTCTGGTGGACGTCGTAGCCCACCTGGTACCTGGCCGCGTCACGGACGCAGGTGGCGGCGTGGGAGAGGCAGAACATGAAGGCCTTGAACGTGGCCCGCAAGAAGTCCTCGACCGCTCCCGGGTGGGTGTTGGCCCAGGCTCGGTTGACATCGAAGACATTGAACGCACCCTTTATGCCAAAAGCCGACGGGTCCCATTCGCGTACTTTGTACCCTTCGTCTTTCAGCTGGACCGGTTCGTTGGACTTGTAGGCGGTGAGCGCCTGGACCTGGCCTCTCGGCAGGATCGTAGGGTTGAAGCCCACTGCCACTTCCTTGAGCGTCGACAACCGCACGCCCGCCTTTTCGAGCATGGCCGAGATGTCGGGCGGCATGGCGCCCTTGTAACCGAGGGTCTTGCCCTCGAGCTGTCGCAGGTTGGTGACCGAAGGCATCGTGAGGAGGACGTCGATGGTCGCGTTGCCGTAGGTGGCTATGGCATCGACGGGGATGCTCGGGGTGCCGGCGACGTCGTTGATGGCGTCAGAGGGCGACCCAAGCTCGGTGATGGTCACCTTGCCCGCGTCGACGAGCTGGGCCGAGGAGGTGGGGTCCCCGTTGCCTGGCTCAAAGCGGACGCGCAGGCACAGGTCGGCGTAGTACCCCTGCGCCTTGGCCGCGATCGGGTCCAGGATCCCGACCGAGGCCTCCCACCCGAAGCCGGTCAGGTACGTGATCGTGCCGGCTGCCCGGTTGGCGGCGCAGCGCGAGCTGCTCACGAGCGGGCCCGAGCGCCTGGCCTGGCTAGCCCGCTGGGCCGGGGCACCGCTGGCAGGAGAAGCCGAGGTGGCCACGAGCGCGCCGGCGAGGGCGAGAGGGCCGAGGGTTCGCGGGGAAAAGCGCATAAGGCCTGAGGCACAGTAATGGAGGGCGCCGGCTATTGCAACGACCCCCGATGACCGCTCACTGCTTGAAGCCACGCCAGCGCAGCACCCTGTCCTCTACCACCACAATGAGGGCGGTGAGGACGAGCCCGAACACTGCCAGCGTGACGATCCCGGCCCACGCGTACCCAAGTTGGGCGTCCGCGGACTGCTGCTCAATGAACACCCCAAGGCCGCTCGTCGAACCCTGGGCGACCATCTCCGCGATGGCGGCGCCAACGACCGACAGCGGCACGACCACCCGGGCGGCAGCGAACAGGTAGGGCAGGCTCGCCGGCAGCTGCAGCCGCCAGAGCGTCTCCCAGCGAGACGCGGACAGGCTCTGGAACACCTCCAGCGCCTTTGGGTCGGCCGAGCGCAGGCCGGCCAGGGCGTTGATGAGGGCCGGGAAGAACGTGATGATGGCCGTCATCACGATCTTGGGCGCCCGGCCGAGCCCGAGGAAGAGAGTGAGGGTGGGGGCGATGGCCAGCAGCGGGCTCACATTGAGGGTGACTGCGAGGGGGAGCACGGCCCGGGTGAGCAGGCGCGACTGGTCCATTCCGACGGCGAGCAGGAGGGCGACGGCGTAGCTGATGGCTACCCCGGGTAAGGCTTCGGCCAAGGTGGCGCCCCCGTACGCGAGCAACGTCCCGAGGTGCCCAGTCAGGTCCGTTCCGACCTGGCCCAGGGTGGGCAGCAAGAAGCGCTCGTGGGTGGCCAGGAGCTCCCAGACCAAGAGCACGACGCCGAAGGCGACGAGCGGCGGCGCCCAGGTCGCCAAGCGCAGGTGATCAGTCGCCCGGCGCAGCGAAGGCCTCTCGTAGCTGTGCCCGCAGCTCACGCTGCAACCCATGGAAGGCTTCGGTATCTTCGATCCCCTCCGGCCGGGGCCGAGGGAGGGCGATGTCAACTGGCTCGCTCAATTTCCCCTTGCCCATGACCGAGACTTGGTCGGAAAGCACTACCGCCTCGCTGACCGAGTGCGTGACGAAGACGACCGTGGGGCGTTCGGCTTGCCATAGTTCCAAGAGCAGGTGGGCAACGTGCTCGCGGGTCATCTCGTCGAGCGCCCCGAAGGGTTCGTCCATGAGAAGTACCGCGGGAGCAAAGGCGAACGCACGGGCGATGGCGACTCTCTGGCGCATCCCGCCCGATAGTTGGGCCGGGAGCCGGTCCAAGGCCTCGCCCAGGCCGAGGAGAGCCAGGATCCGCTCGGGGTCGCGCGGCTGGCATGGCGCCCGGCGGTTTACTTGCAGCGGCAGCCGGACGTTGTCGAGCACGCTCCGCCAGGGCAGGAGCGCCGGCGATTGCGGTACCCAGCCCAGGTGCTTGCGCCGACTGGCTTCGGCTGGCGGCTCGCCGAATATGGAGACCTCACCCGCGTCGGGCTTGGCCAGGCCGGCGAGGACCCGCAGCAGCGTCGATTTGCCTGCCCCGCTCGGGCCGATGACAGTGAAGAAGCTCCCTCGAGGGATGGCGAGGTCGACCTTGTCGAGCGCCGGCGTGCCCACGTTTGGGAAGGTCTTGGTCACCCTCGAGAGCACTATCCGGTCCTGCGCCGGAGCGGGCCAGTCCTGCGCCGGAGCGGGCCAGTCCTGCGCCGGAGCGGGCTCGGCCACCGCCGGCATCGCTGTCGGCTTTGTGCCCGCCGGTCGCGAGACCGTCGGTCGGGGGTAGGGCTCGCCGCCGGCGGGTGGCTCCGCCCCGGTCGGCTTGGTGCTAATTGCCATGGCCGAGTGCCACCATATGGGGCCCCGCCGGCCTCCCCGGTATCGCGGCCAGGCTGAGGGCAACGCCGACGGCAGTCAGTGCAGCTGTGTGTAGGCCCCGTAACCGCCAGAGGCGAGGGCAGCGGCCACCATGCACAACATGACCAGGGAGAAGATGAAGTCCGCCTTTTTGGTCACAAGTGCGTAGATGCCAGTGGCCTGGGCCGCGACGAGCAAGGCACCGGCCACGTAGAAGGGGGTCATAGCCGCGTCCTCACAAGCAGCAGTACGGCTCCGGTCATCCGGCGCGAGGATACCCCGGCGGTGGGTGGGATTGGGCCTGTCAGGCCTGGGGAGGGCTGGCGTGCGCCGGCGCAGGGCGTTCGGCGAGCACCGCCAGCAGAGGTGGTGTGCGCGTGAGCATGCCCGCGTTCGTCCCGGTGGGTCCCTGGCCCGCTAACTTCGGTGACGCGATGTCTGCCCGTCCCGCCGGCGTACTCCTCACGGGTGGCGCCAGCCGGCGAATGGGTTGCGACAAGGCGTTGATCGAGGTGGGCGGCGTCCCCAATGCCTTGCGGCTCGCCGGCGCCCTAGGCCAGGTAGCCGGACCGCTGGTCGAGGTGGGGCCGGGGCGATCGGGGCTGCCGGCGGTGAGCGAGAAGCCACCGGGTGCCGGCCCGCTCGTGGCACTGTGCGCAGGTTGGGAGGCTCTTGTCGCGCGCGGGTACTCAGGGCCGGCGCTGGTCGTAGCGTGCGACCTGCTGTTCGTTACAGCCAAGTCGCTCGCCGTGCTCGCCGGCTGGCCGGGCGTGTCGAGTGCAGTGCCAGTTGCTGGGGGCTGGCCGCAGCCCCTCTGCGCACGCTGGTCTGCTGCGGACATGGAGGTGGCGAGGGAACTAGTGGCGGCGGGGGAGCGGTCGATGAAGGCCCTGCTCGCCCAGGCAGCCGTCGAGTTGTTGAGCGAGGCGGTCTGGCCGGGGGACCCCCGCCGTGTCTTTGCCGATGCCGACACCCCTGAGGATCTCAGCCGGTTCGGCCTGGCGCCCTCGAGGGCGCCGGCCCGCTCGAGCGCCAAGCACACCCGGTGAGGGAGGGCCCAGGGCTCGCTTCTCGGTGCGTTCGCGCCTTCTTGGTGCACTGGGGCGTCGTACGGTAGCGCCAAGTGCACCCAGGAGCCCTGAGTGCACCGAGAAGCGCCTTAGGGTCATTTCTCGGCCTTCTCGGTGGCGCCGGCGTAGCAACCAGACGGCCGGCGTAGCAACCAGACGGCCGGCGTAGCAACCAGACGGCCGCCAGCAACCAGACGCCGGCGTGGCTACGAGACGCGGATATAGCGGATATAGGAGACCCGTAGTGTGTCCGGGCCGGTGTCAGCGGCTCGTTGCGAAGCTCTCGGCCGGCGCCTCTGGAGCGCCGACGGCACTGTCAGACGCGGAACCGTTGCCGCCGGCCTGTTCCTGCTCGTAGGGCAGCACGAGCTCCACCTTGGTGCCGCCTTCGGGAGGGCAGGTGACATCGATCGTCCCTCCATGGGTAGTGACGGCCCGCTTCACGATGGCCAGCCCGAGGCCTGAGCCCGGCATGGAGCGGGCGGAAGCAGCCCGGTAGAAGCGTTCGAAGATGTGGGGTAGGTCTTCGGCGGGGATGCCGGGCCCCTGGTCGGCCACCACTAGGTGCCAGCTGTTGTCCTCCGCCCACAGCCTGACCTCCACCTGGCCGCCAACCGGGCTCCACTTGGCGGCATTGTCAAGGACGTTGACCACAGCGCGCTCTAGCAGCGCCGGCTGGGCCCGTACATAACCAGGCTCCAAGGAGGCCTCGAAGTCGACAGACATCGCCCGCCGTTGGGCGCGCTCCAGCGCATGGCGCACCAGCTGGTCGAAGGCGACCAGCTCGGGTTCGGCCTCTTGCTTCTCCTCGTCTCGAGCCAGGTCGACCAGGTCCCCGACCAGCGTCGCCAGCTCTTGGAGCTGGGCGTCCACGTCGCTCAAGAGCTCATCGCGGTCAGTGGGTGGGAGGTCCTTGTTCCGCATGAGGACCTCGATGTTGGTCCGCAGGCTGGTGAGGGGGGTGCGCAGTTCGTGGCCGGCGTCGCTCACGAGCTGGGCCTGCTGCTGCTTGGAGGCCGCGAGGGCCGCCAGCATGGCATTGAAGCTGCGCGCCAACCGGCCCAGTTCGTCCTTGCTCGTGTCCTCGATCTTTTGAGACAGGTCCTGTGTCTCCGCGACCCGCTCGGCGGCCAGCGTCAGGTCCTCCACCGGGCGCATGCTCGCTCGCCCGACGACCCAGCCGAGGGCCGCTGCCAGCGCTACGCCGCCCACCGCCACCAGGATCAGCATGATCCGCAGGAAGGTCAGGTTGGTGTCGATGTTCGAGAGCGGGTAGCCGATCATGACGGCGAGCGTCCCCTTGAAGATGCTGACGGTGGCGACCCGGTAGGGGTTTTGGTCGGCGCCCGTCAGGTTCTGCACCGACTCGGTGCCCGAGGGGGAAGCGAACGTCGCGCGGTCTTTTCGCGTCAGCTTGAAGAACGACCACTGGACCATTTGAGGGTTGCCCTTGGCGACATGGTCGCTGAGAGGCAGCGCATAGGTCTGCACACCCGAGTTGGTGTTGAGGATGACCTGGACTTCGTAGCCGGTCTGTAGCTGGAGCCTCACGAACGGGCCGAGGTCAAGGGTGGGGCCGAAGATCGAGTTGTAGATATGGATGTTGCTCGGGTCCTGGGCGTCCTGAACGGCGGCCTGCAAGTTGGCGGACGCCTGGCTTTCCATTTGCCGGCT
>DAHWQF010000197.1 GCA_027334785.1 Acidimicrobiaceae bacterium | reverse complement strand
ACTGGTTCGCCGACCTGCCAGTGGCCTCACCCCAGGTCTTTGGGGACCAGACCGACGTGCCCGAGTCGGCCGACTGGTGGAACGCCTCCTACCTCGTGATATGGGGCACCAATCTCCCAATAACCCGTACCCCCGATGCCCACTTCATGGTCGAGGCCCGCTACCGGGGCCAGAAAGTGGTCGTGGTCTCACCCGACTATTCCGACCACACCAAGTTCGCCGACGATTGGCTCCCGGCCGCCCCAGGGACCGACGCCGCTCTCGCCATGGCCATGGGGCACGTCGTCCTTTCGGAGTTCTACCGTGACCGAGAAGTGCCCCGCTTCTTGGACTACGCCCAGAGTTACACGGACCTGCCCTTTCTGGTCACCTTGGAAGAGCGTGGCGGTGCCTACGTGCCCAGCCACTTCCTCACCGCCGCCGACCTCGGGGCCAGCGAGGACGCTGCCGCCTGGAAGACCGTGGTCCTAGACGACCAAAGCGGGGAGCTCGTCGTCCCCAACGGCTCGGTCGGGTTCCGCTGGGCAGAGGGCGCCGAGCGCCGCTGGAACCTCAACCTGGACAGCACGCGCCCGGCGCTCACCCTTTTCGGCCGCACTGGGGCAGAAGCCCTCGCCGTCGACTTCCCCCGCTTCGACCTGGCCGGCGACGAACAGGCCGGGGTGCTCCACCGGGGGGTGCCCGCTCTCCGGGCCGGCGGGCGTTGGGTCACCACCGTTTTTGACCTCGTGATGGCCCACTATGGGGTGGCCCGTCCTGGCCTGCCGGGCGACTGGCCGGCCGGCTACGACGACGCCACCACGCCGTACACGCCGGCCTGGCAGGAAAAAATCACCTCGGTGCCGGCGGCTGCCGCCACGCGCGTGGCCCGGGAGTTCGCCCGTAACGCCGAAGTCTCGGGTGGCCGCTCGATGATCGCCATGGGGGCGGGCACCAACCACTGGTTCCACTCCGACTTGAACTACCGCACTTTCTTAGCCCTTCTCCTGCTCTGCGGCTGCGAAGGGGTGAACGGGGGTGGCTGGGCGCACTACGTCGGCCAGGAAAAGGTGCGGCCCTTCACCGGCTGGTTCACACTCGCCTTTGCCGCCGACTGGGTACGCCCCACCCGGCACATGGCCGGGACGCCGTTTTGGTACCTGGCCACAGACCAGTGGCGTTACGAAGGGGCGCACGCTGACTCGCTCTCCTCCCCCCTCGGCCGGGGGCTGTTCGCCGGCAAGAGCGCAGCCGACTTGAACGCCATCGCGGCCCGGCTCGGTTGGCTGCCTTCTCACCCCGCCTTTGACCGCAACCCGCTCGACTTGGCCAGCCAGGCGGAAGAGGCAGGCAAGGATGTGGGGAGCTTTGTGGTGGAGGAGCTAAAGGCGGGACGGCTGCACTTCGCCGCCAACGACCCCGACGACCCCAAGAACTTCCCCAGGGTGCTCACCGCTTGGCGTTCCAACCTGCTCGGCTCCTCGGGTAAAGGGCACGAGTACTTCCTCCGGCACCTACTCGGCGCGGACAACGCGGTCACCGCCCACGAGTGCCCACCATCGGCCCGCCCCGCCGAGGTCCACTGGCGGGACCAAGCCCCCCAAGGCAAGCTCGACCTCTTGGTCAGCATCGATTTCCGTATGACCTCCACGGGCATCTACGCCGACGTCGTCCTCCCCGCCGCCACCTGGTACGAAAAGCACGACCTGTCCTCGACCGACATGCACCCCTTCGTGCACAGCTTCAACCCCGCCATCGCCCCGCCCTGGGAGGCGCGGAGCGACTTTGAGATTTTCGCTGGCTTGGCGGAAGAAGTCTCCCGCCTGTCAGCAAGCCACCTCGGCGTGCGCAAAGACGTCATGGCGGTACCTCTCCTCCATGACACCCCCGACGAGTGCGCCCAGCCGGGCGGCCGCGCCCTGGACTGGCGCGCCGGTGAGTGCGAGGCCGTCCCCGGGCGGACCATGCCCCGCTTGGTCGTGGTGGAGCGTGACTACCCGCACCTGGCCGAGCGTTGGAGGGCGCTCGGCCCGCTCGTGGACACCTTGGGGGCCACGACCAAGGGCGTCAGGATGCCGGTCGCTCAGGAGGTCGGTTACCTCCGTCAGCGCAACGGGGCAGTGCGGGGCGGCATCGCCGACGGGCGGCCCCGGCTCGATCGCGACGACCTCTTCTGCGAGGCCATATTGGCTCTTTCGGGGACCACCAACGGCCGTCTGGCCGTGGCCGGCTTCGAGGAGCTGGAACGCCAGACCGGCGTACAGCTCGCGGACCTTGCCCACGAGCGGGCCGGCGACCGCATCACCTTTGCCGATACCGTCACCCAGCCCCGTACCGTCATCTGCTCACCCGAATGGTCCGGGGCCGAGTCAGAGCGCCGCCGGTACGCACCGTTCACCATAAACGTGGAGCGCAAAAAGCCCTGGCACACCCTGACCGGCCGCCAGCACTTCTTGCTGGACCACGACTGGGTGGCAGAAATGGGCGAGATGCTCCCCATCTACCGGCCCCCGTTGGACATATCCGGCACCTTCGGTGACCAGCGTCGGCCCCAGTTGGGCGAAAAGCAGCTGGTGGCCCGCTTTCTAACCCCTCACAGCAAGTGGTCGATCCACTCGGAGTACCAGGACAACCTCCACATGTTGAACCTGTTCCGGGGCGGGCCGGTGATCTGGGTCAACGACTTGGACGCCCGCCGGATAGGGGTTTCTGACAACGACTGGGTCGAGGCTTACAACCGCAACGGCGTGATCGCCTGCCGCGCGACGGTCTCCCACCGTGTCCCGCAGGGCACGTGTCTGATGTACCACGCCAAGGACCGTCACCTCCAGATGCCGGTCTCGGAAGTATCGGGGCTCCATGGGGGGACCGACAACTCGCCCACCCGGGTGGTAATGAAACCCACTCACATGATCGGCGGTTATGCCCAGCTCTCCTACGGGTTCAACTACCACGGCCCGACTGGTTCCCAGCGCGACGAGGTCGTCGTGCTCCAGCGGCGCTCCCAAGAGGTCAACTTCTGATGCGGGTCATGGCCAACGTGTGCATGGTCATGAACCTGGACAAGTGCATCGGCTGCCACACGTGCTCGGTCACCTGCAAACAGACCTGGACCAACCGGCCCGGCACTGAGTACGTCTACTTCAACAACGTCGAGACCAAGCCCGGCGTGGGCTACCCGAAGCGCTGGGAGGACCAGGACCAATGGAAAGGGGGCTGGGAGCTGGACAGGAGGGGCCGCCTGCGCCTGCGGGGCGGGAGCCGCCTGAAGCGGCTCCTGTCGATCTTCTACAACCCCGACTTGCCCACGATCGAGGACTACCACGAGCCCTACACTTACGACTACGCACGGCTCATCACCGCTCCCGCCGGCACGAAGGCCCCGTCTGTCTCCACGCGCTCCGCGCTGACCGGGCGGGAGATGAACCCGACTTGGGGTGCCAACTGGGAGGACGACCTGGCCGGCGCCCCGGCTCGGGCGCTCGATGACCCCAACATAAAAGCGATGTCCGAGAAGGTGGTCTTGGACTTCGAGTCGGTGTTCATGTTCTATTTGCCCCGCATCTGCGAGCACTGCCTCAACCCCTCCTGCGTGGCTTCGTGCCCATCGGGGGCCATGTACAAACGGGAAGAGGACGGGATCGTGCTCGTCGACCAAGACCGCTGCCGGGGCTGGCGCTTTTGCGTCTCGGGGTGCCCTTACAAGAAGGTCTATTTCAACCACCGCACGGGCAAGGCGGAAAAATGCACCTTGTGCTTCCCTCGCATCGAGGCGGGATTGCCCACCATCTGCTCGGAGACCTGCGTGGGCCGGCTCCGGTACTTGGGGCTCATGCTCTACGACGCCGACGCCGTGACCCAGGCCGCGGCCACAGCCGCGCCACAGGACCTCTACGAGGCGCAGCTGTCGGTCTTCTTGGACCCCTCTGACCCGGCGGTAGCAACCGAGGCCGAGCGCCAGGGGGTGCCCCACGACTGGGTACTGGCCGCCCAGCGCTCCCCTACCTATTCACTGATCGCCCGCCACCGCGTCGCCCTCCCCCTCCACCCCGAGTACCGCACCATGCCCATGGTCTGGTACATACCGCCCCTCTCCCCGGTCACAGACGTGACCGCGGCGGCGGGCTACGACGACGATGACCCCGACGCTGTCTTCGCCACCATCGACGCCCTCCGCATCCCGGTGGAGTACCTGGCCAACCTGTTCACCGCCGGGAAGGCACAACCTGTGCGCTCAGCCCTGCAAAAGTTGGCCGTGCTACGAGCGATGATGCGAGCCCGGCAGCTGGGCCAGGCTGAGGGCCCACCCCAGGGAGAAGAGCCGGGGCTTCGGGGCCGAGGCCAGCCCGTAGAGACGGTGCTCTCCAGCGCCGACGCCGAAGACCTGTTCCGTCTGCTGGCCATCGCCCGCTACGAAGACCGCTACGTAGTACCGCCTGCCCATGCCGAAGAGGCCGGGCGCCTGCTCGCACAACACTCGCTCTCGGGCTGTTCGCTCGAGGAAGAGGGAGGCCCGGGTATGGGCGGGACGGGGGGGCCCCGCCTCACCCGCCGCGACGAGCAGGGACGGCTGCACATCCCCGTGGCAGGGGGCAAGGCGTGAGGAGGGGCCACGCCGCCACCGTCTTCGGTTGCGCCGCCGTACTTCTCGCCTACCCCGACGAAGTGAGCTTCGCCGAGGACTTGCACGCGGTGGGAACAGGGTTGCGCCGGCTCCCCGCCGGCCAGGCGCGCTCAGCCCTCGAAGAGTGCACGGCGTGGCTCTCTCAGCTGGGTGCCCGGCAGGCGGCGGCCTGCTACGTGGAGGCTTTCGACATGCGCAGAAGGAGGAGCTTGTACTTGAGCTACTACCGCTACGGTGACAGCCGCCAACGCGGCATGGCCCTCGCCGCCTTGGCCGGCGCCTACCGGGCGGCTGGTTTCGGTTTGGCCCCTGGTGAGCTACCAGATTTCCTCCCGGCGTTGTTGGAGCTGGCCGCCTCCCACCCGGCCGGCCAGGCACTATTGGCCGAGCACCAGCCGGCGCTCGAAGCGCTCCGGGACGCCCTGGCCGAAGCCGGCAGCCGCTATGCCGGCGCCGTCAGCGCGGTCACCAGTGCCCTCGGCCCCCTCGACCGGGCGGGACGGGCGACCCTCGCCCGCTACCGCGAGCTGGGGCCGCCTTCGGAACGCGTCGGCCTCGAGCCGTTCGTCCCTCCCGAGGTGCTCGGGGCAGGGGCGAAGTGAGCAACATAACCGGTTTCCAGCTGTTCTGGTGGGTCATCCTGCCTTACCTGGCCCTGGCGACCTTTGTCATCGGCCACGTCTGGCGCTACCGCTACGACCAGTTCGGCTGGACTAGCCGCTCTACCGAGCTACAGGAAAAGAAGCTCCTCAAGTGGGGGAGCCCTCTTTTCCACTACGGCACCTTCGCTGCCATCGCCGGCCACGTGATCGGGATCCTGGTGCCGGAGAGCTGGACGCGTGCCATCGGCATCCCCGAAGAGGCCTACCGCTGGTTCTCGGCCTCGGCGGGGACGCTCGCTGCCGTCCTGATCGTGGCCGGTGTCGGGTTCATGGCCGCCCGGCGCATCTTCGTCGCCCGCGTGCGGGCTGTCACTTGCCACCGGGATGGGACCACCCCATTGCCAGCAGGATGGGACCACCTCGCGGGGCCCCACAAGCCGTCCGGGGTAGATCGTGACGTGAAGTTATCGGCCCTGTCAAGCGCGGGCTGTCAACCCGGCGCGGGGAGGACGTTGTGCCCTGTCGTCTCCAGTGACATTTAGGTGGGGGGTGGCGTGTTCGCCCTGGTGGGCAACCACAGCCTCGAGACATCGCGAGCACTGGTTGCCTTCTGCCGCTAAGTACAGGGCCAACCCGCTCCTCTGGCGACAACGGCCCCAACGGAGGGGGGCCGGCGTCAGTGGGGGGATGGCCGGTGCCACTGTGGCCAGTCCTGGCCGAGAAGCTCTGGCGCGGCGGGGACCAGCCCTGCGCCTAAGGAGGTCACGGCCGCACTTGGGGAAATCCCGGCCTGCCGCGCCGTCGCGTGGCCCTCGGCGGGGCCGCCCGAAGTGGTGCTGGGGAGGCGTCTGCTGGCGTGCCCCAGCACCGTTCGGCCAAGCTTCAGCGCCCCCCGGCCGGGCCCCCGCCGTAGCGTTGCCAAGCGCTCGCGCGGGTGACCCCGAGCAGATCTGCGACCTCGGCCCAGGACAGGCCGTAAGCCCTCCCCTCGGCGACGGCCGAGGGGAGCCTGGAGGCCACTTCGGCTGCGAGCCTTGCGAGCAGGTGCAACACGGCGGACGCGTCACCGGGCCAGAGGCCTCGTGACCTGCCGAGGGCCTCGACTGCCCCGTTGAGGGCGGCGGCGGTGCCCTCGCCCCGCTCCGGTGCCATGTAGTGGCCTCGGCGGGGGCTGCTGCGTGGCCCCCCGTACACCTGAGGGCCCGTGGTTCCTTGCTCTAATGGAGCGTTGCTGCGTGGGCCCCGCGCACCTCGGTGCTCATGGTTTCTCCCTTCCGGTGCCCGGCCTCT